>JBGQGT010000019.1:0-12850 GCA_041497595.1 Gammaproteobacteria bacterium | reverse complement strand
GTCAGGGCCCAGCCTTCGCTATCCGCCAGCGCCTGCACCCGCAACGTGGCTTCCTGCGGCACGGCAGGCGACACCGCGTGAAACATCTGCACATCCTCGCCGAGAGTCCGGTGCGCGAACGTCGCCAGCGTGAGGCTGTCCACCCCGCCGCTTACCGCGACGGCGACGGGACCGATCCCGCGCAGGACGCGCTCCAGTTCGCCGAGCTTGTGTCCGACCTCGTTCACTTGCGTTCCTTTCTCAACACCACCTGCTCCGCCTCCCGCCTCAACTGTTCGCGCTCAACGCGGCCGCCGATCACGTTGAGCAGGTCGTCGGCCTCCACCTTGGCGGTCTTCTTCCCCGGCCGTTCGGTGATTTTCACCCGCACCTGCCTTCCGCCGGCCTCCACCGTCCTGCCGGCGCGGGATAGTTTGCGGCGCTGCAGAACCTGGTAGCGCAAGCCGATGGTCGTCGTTTCGTTGAAGCAGGCGTCAAATACGTTTTCCAGGTCCGCCGGATCGGCGAGCACCTGGACATGCATGGTCATCCTTCCTTTCTTGCCGAAAACCGGCGTCTGCAGCACGTCGAGCACCGACGGCTGCGCGCGCAGCTTGTCGATGGCGATCGCCAGATCCTCCGGAGTCTGGTCGTCGACTTCGAACAGGATCTGCGCGACTTCGTCGCCGCCCGACCCGGCGCGTGCCTCTTCGAAGGCCAGGACGCGCAGCACGTTGCTGAGACCCGGGAAGGTGCGGTTGCCGAAACCGATGCCGGTGCGCAGCAATTTGCGCGATTTGCGATCGCTAACCTGCGCGCAACCCAGATGCCGGAGGATCGCCGCCCCGGTCGGCGTGACGCGCTCGCCCTCGAGTCCGTCGTCGACAAATTCGAAACCTTCGAGCAACAGCACGGTTGCGGGGGTAGGAACCGGCAGCAAACCATGCGCGGTCCTGACCCGGCCGCTCCCCAGCGGCAACGCGCTCACCGACCAGGTGGCAGGCGCAAGCGCGTCGACGATAAAGGCGGCCCCGACGATATCGGCGATCGAGTCCCATTCGCCGACTTCGTGGAAACTCACCGTATCCACGGTCTTGCCGTGCACCCTGGCTTCAGCCTCCGCGAGCACCGTGAAAATGCCGACTGCGTGTTCCTTCACCGCGGGCGTGAGCGCGGACGCCTGAAGGTGCGCGCGGATTTCGGCGAACGGCGTGTGCGGATGATGATGCGCGCCGGGCAGCGCACCGGTCTCGCGCGGCTCCGTGACGCGGAAACGCAGCCCGGTCAGCGCGTGGTCGCGATGCTCGGCCACGCCGATGTGCACTTCGGCAGGCAGGCCCGCGGCACGAATCGCCGAGACCATGCCGTCGCGCAGATTCGGAAACGCATCGAGCATGGCGGCGATGAACATGTCGCCCGCCACGCCGCCGACTGCGTCTAGATGAATATGCATCGCGGGTTTGGATTCGATCTATTCACCGTCTCTTCGGCCCTGCACTATGAATGACGGTCGAGTGTGCAGGGTTCCCTCTCCCCTCGCGGAACACCCTGGCGAAGCCCGGAGTGCCCACTTAGAGGGCGGCGTCGACTCGGCGTTGGCGGAGCCATCCGGGGCGGGAGACGCTGCAAAGGCGCGCTGCCCGCAATCGGCCGATTTCATCGGTAACGTGTCCGCGCGCCAGGGAGAGGGCGGCGAGGGGCCGGGTTCACGCCGTCGCGTGCTCCCTGTGTTTGGCGAGCATCGGATACAGCGTGCCCTTGGCATCGAACTTCATCGCTTCGGGCTGGCCGACGATCTCGAACATCGACGGGTTGGCCTTGACGAACGGCAGCAGCGGCTCGGAGACGTGGATGTCCAGGATCTCGAGCGTGTTGGGGATGCGCACGATGCGCGTGTCCTGCGGCTTCATGCGCACCACCGTCTTGACCGCGAGGCGGATGGCTTCCTCGTCGGTGTTCATGATGATCGGGATGGCGGCGCCGTCGAGGTACGTCGAAGCGATGATGTTGGCGTAGGTCTTGGCGATATCCATCTCTTTGTACAAACCCATGGTGATCACGTCGGCGGCACCGAGACCGGTGGCGTTGCCATAGGTTTCCGGGGTCAGCCCGAGCACCGCGATCTTCTTCACCAGCGGCTTCACGTTCCACTCGATGAAGCGGCAGTTGCGCCCGGTGATGTTGGGGTCCATTCCCGAACCGGAAATATTCTTGCCGATGCGTTCCACCACCAGCACGTCGATCTCGTCGAACTGCAGGCGCGGCATCAGTTCCTTGGCCTTCGCCAGCAGCACCGGCTCGCGATCCCGCACCTGTTCCGACGGCACGATTTCGATGATGGCGGTTTCGTCGGCGGCGTTCTCCACCATCGCCACGCCGAACAGGAAATTCTTTTTCGCCATGATCAGCCTGGCGGTCTTCGGCAGCAGTTCGCCGAACATGTCCATGCCGTAGGTGTGCAGCGTGGTCGCGCCGATGATTTTGCCCATGCCGATAGCCAGCATCTTGACGATGCCGGATTCGATCGGTGCGCGGAAGTTGGTATGCGGCTTGACGCGCGGGATGATGACCACCGCATCCGCCTCGGCGGCGAACTTGTCCATGTACACCGGCATGCCGTCTTCGAGTTTACCCAGCTCGACCACTTCCATGGTGGCGCGGATCGGGCAGCCGACGTAGCTTTCGGTGATGCCGTAGCCTTCCAGCACTTCGCGCTGGCCTTCCGCGGTGGCGCCGCCGTGGCTGCCCATCGCCGGGAAGATGAAGGGCTTCGCACCCAGCGCCTTGAGCTCGGCGACGACCGCTTTCGCGCACTCGGCCATGTTGCTGATGCCGCGCGAGCCGCAGCCGACCGCGATGCTCATGCCGGGCTTCACCTTGCCGCGGACTTCGGGGCGCTTGAACTGCTCGACGACCGTCCTGGTGACGCTGTCGAGTTTCCTGGTCTGGAACTTCTGGCGCACGTGCACCATCCGTGGCAGCGCGATATCGAGCCCGCCGGCAATGTTGACTTCAATTCGATCTCCGATCATGACTAAAGACCCTCCGTCGGTTGGTGTTGTTGCGCCGCGAACGCGAACGAGCGCGGTGGGCAGGAAAGCGGCATTTTACTCCTGCAGTCCACGGTAGAGGTCCAGATACTGCTGCGCCCGGGCCTCCCAGCTGAAATCGCGGCTCATGCCGTTCTTCTGCAATTGCCGCCATATCCTTTTGTCGTGGTAGGCCGTCACCGCGCGCTGGCAGGCTTCCAGCAGCGTGTCGCGATTCAGCGGTGCGAACATGAAGCCGGTCGCGGTGTGCTTCTTCAGCGTCTCCGGCGTGCAATCCACCACCGAATCGCGCAGGCCCCCGGTCGCGTGCACCACCGGCGGCGTGCCATAACGCTGGCTGTACATCTGGTTCAGGCCGCAGGGCTCGAAGCGCGAGGGCATCACGAAGCCGTCCGCGCCGGCCTCGATCTGGTGCGACAGACCCTCGTCGAAGCCGATCTGCACAGCAATCCTGCCCGGGTGCGACTGGGCCAGTTCCTGGAAACGCCGTTGCAACTGCGCGTCTCCGGAACCCAGCACCACCAATTGTGCCGGCAGCTTCACCAGTTCGGCGGCGATGTCGGCGAGCACGTCGTGGCCTTTCTGGTGGGTAAGCCGGCTCACCGTGCCGAACAGCGGTATTTCCGGTTCGTCGCGCAGACCCATCCGCAGTTGCACAGCGCGCTTGTTGTCCTGTTTGGCGGCGAGTCTGGAGGCGTTGTAATAACGCTCGATATACGGGTCGGACTCCGGGTCCCAGGCATCGGTGTCAATGCCGTTGAGAATTCCAGTGAGCACGTCCTTTCTGTGCGACAGCAGCCCCTGCAGTCCGCTCCCCAGCGGTTCGCTCTGGATTTCTTCCGCGTAGTTCGGACTGACCGTGGTGACGCGATCCGCGAATTGCAGTCCGCCTTTGAGAAACGACGTCTTGCCGTAGTATTCGACGCCGTTTACGGAGAACGCCTGCGGTGGCAGCCCAAGCCGCACGGTGGTTTCCGCGGTGAAAATCCCCTGGAACGCCAGATTGTGGATGGTGATCACCGTTTTCGCCCGCGCACCCGGTACGTAATGCAGGTACACCGGGGTGAGGCCGGTCTGCCAGTCGTTGCAGTGAACGATGTCCGGCTTCCACGGAAACGGCGAATCCGGCGTGGACAGCAGCGCGCCCACATACGAAAGCAGGCCGAAACGCAGATCGTTGTCGAGCCAGTCGTTGCCGGCGGCATCCTGATACGGCCCGCCGCTGCGCTGGTAGATCGCGCTTTCGATCACCAGCAGTGGCACCCCCGAAGGCAGCTTGGAGGCGATCAGTTGCGCCGACGGCACGCCCGGCAACGCGGGCAGCGTGGCCGCCCGGCCTTTGGTCTTGAGCGCCTCCAGCACCTGCGGATATCCCGGCACCAGCACCCGCATGTCCGCGCCCAGTCCCATCAAAGCCGCCGGCAGCGCGGCGCTCACGTCGGCAAGCCCGCCGGTCTTGATCAGCGGCGCGACTTCGGAAGCGGCGAACAGGACTTTGAGTTTCTCGTCAGGCATCGGCGGCATTAACGCGCATCATCCGTGACGCAGAAGGATGAGCGCTGCAAGCGGGGGCAGCGTGATTTCCGCGGACTGGCCGCGCTCCATCCACGGCAGCGGCTGGGTTTCGATGGCGCCCGAATTGCCGACATTGGCACCGGTGTAGAACGCCGAATCGCTGTTGAACGCTTCGTGCCAGACGCCCGCCTTCGGCAGGCCGATGCGGTAGCCATGGCGGGGCACGGGGGTGAAGTTCAGCGCCACCACCGCCACCGAGCCGTCGCGCGCCCAGCGTTCGAAAGCGAGGATGGACTGATCGGCGTCGTGACAGTCGATCCAGCGGAAACCGGTGGATTCGAAGTCCTGGTCGTGCAGCGCGCGTTGCTCGCGATAAAGGCGCGACAGGTCGCGCAGCATGGTCTGCACGCCCTGGTGCCAGTCGATGCCCAGCAATCCCCAGTCGAGCTCCCACTCGGTGCGCCATTCCCGGCCCTGGGCCAGTTCGTTGCCCATGAAATTGAGCTTCTTGCCGGGCGAGGCGAACTGGTAGCTGAGCAGCAGGCGCACATTGGCGAATTGCTGCCAGGCATCCCCCGGCATCTTGCCCAGCAGCGAACCTTTCCCGTGCACCACTTCGTCGTGCGACAGCGGCAGCATGAAATTCTCGGTGTAGGCATAGAGCTGGCCGAAGGTGAGCTGGTTGTGGTGATAACGCCGGTGCACCGGGTCCTGGCGCATATAGGAAAGCGTGTCGTTCATCCACCCCATGTTCCACTTCATCGAGAACCCCAGGCCCCCGACGTAGGTCGGCCGCGACACCATCGGCCACGCGGTGGATTCCTCGGCGAAAGTGAGCGCACCCGGAAAGTCGCGATGGACCATGACGTTCAACTGGCGCAGAAAATCGATCGCTTCGAGGTTCTCGCGGCCGCCGAACTTGTTGGGGATCCACTCGCCGGCCTTGCGCGAGTAATCGAGGTAGAGCATCGAGGCCACCGCGTCCACCCGCAGCCCGTCCACGTGGCACTCGCCGAGCCAGTAGTGCGCGCTCGAGAGCAGGAAACTTTTCACCTCGTTGCGGCCGTAGTTGAAGATGTGCGTGCCCCATTCCTGGTGAAACCCGAGGCGCGGATCCTCGTGTTCATAAAGCGCGGTGCCGTCGAAACGCGCCAGTGCAAACGCATCGGTCGGGAAATGCGCCGGCACCCAATCGAGGATCACGCCGATGCCGGCCTGGTGGCACGCGTCCACGAAGAACTTGAAATCCTCCGGCGAGCCGAAGCGGCTGGTCGCCGCGAAATAACCGGTGGTCTGGTAACCCCAGGACTCGTCCAGCGGATGTTCGGAAACCGGCAGCAACTCGATGTGGGTGAAACCGATTTCCTGCACGTAGGGAACCAGGCTTTCGGCAAGTTCGCGGTAGCTGTAGAAGCGCCCGTCGGGATGACGCCGCCATGAACCCAGGTGGACTTCGTAGGCGTTGATCGGCGCATGCAGCCAATCGTCGCCGGCGCGCGCCTTCATCCAGCCGCCGTCCCGCCAGTCGTAGGGATGATCCGCGGTGACGCGCGCGGCGGTTCCCGGGCGCACCTCACAGGCGCGTGCGTAGGGATCGGTCTTGACGAGGATTTCGCCGGTGGCGCGGTTGCGGATCTCGTACTTGTAGAGCGTGCCGTCGCTCAACCCCGGGATGAACAGTTCCCAGACGCCGCTCACCCCGTGTGTCGCCATCGGGTGCGCGCGCCCGTCCCAGCGGTTGAAGTCGCCCACCACGCTGACCCTTTCCGCATTCGGCGCCCAGCAGGCGAAACGCACCCCGGCCACACCCTCGCGCACCTCGGTGCGGCTGCCGAGCATGCGATAGGCCTGCTCGAGCCGGCCTTCGTTGAACAGGTACAGTTCGTCGGCGCTGATGGTGGGACGAAAACCATACGGGTCGAAGGTTTCGAAGCTGTGCCCCGACTCGTTCACCCGCAGCCGCACCGGCTGGGGCGGCGGCTCGGCTCCGCGCCAGGCGAACACGCCGTCGGGATGCACTTTCTCCATCTTCGCGAAGCCGGAAGCGGTGGACACGGCAACCGCGGAGGCGTATGGCCGGAACACGCGCAGCATCCAGCCCTTGCCGTCACGACGCAGACCGAGCACGCCGAACGGATCGTGATGGCGCGCGCCGACCAGGGCGTCGAGGTCCGCTTCGGCGGTGGCGGAAACAGTAGTTTTCATGGGCGATTGCGGGAAAATCTTTACCAGACAATGCACGGAATCCGTGACTGCGGGCGAGGCTGCACCTATTATAAGGGGCGGCGTCTTCCGCTCCTCTGCTTTTTTGAGACCGGTCAAAGGTTTATGACTAACGCGGCCGGCGCTTCCGATCCTTCAACGTGTGCAGCAGGAGCAATGCGTGTCCAACACTTACCCGAACGTCCGCTTCGTCAGCCTCATCACCAAGAACACCTATGGACTGGTGCTTGCCGGCGGACGCGGCAGCCGCTTGAGGAACCTCACGGACTGGCGGGCAAAACCGGCGGTGCCTTTCGGCGGAAAATTCCGCATCATCGACTTCCCGCTGTCAAACTGCGTCAACTCCGGCATCCGCCGCATCGGCATCGCCACCCAGTACAGGTCGCACAGCCTGATCCGTCACATCCAGCGCGGCTGGAGTTTTCTTGACGGACGCTTACAAGGATTCGTCGACATCCTGCCCGCCTCCCAGCGCACCGTCGAGGAGAATTGGTACCAGGGCACTGCGGATGCGGTGTTCCAGAACCTCGACATCCTGCGCTCCTACGACCCGGACCACATCCTGATCCTCGCCGGCGATCACATCTACAAGATGGACTACGGCAAGCTGCTCGCGTATCACGTGGCCAAGAACGCCGACATGACGGTAGCCTGCCTGGAAGTGCCGGTCGAGGAAGCCAAGGCATTCGGCGTGATGGCGGTGAACGAAGACTGGCGCGTGACCGCTTTTCAGGAAAAACCGGCGCGGCCGCCCTCGATCCCCGGCAATCCGGCGCTGTCGCTCGCCAGCATGGGCATCTACGTATTCAATGCACCATTCCTGTACGAACAGCTCGCGCGCGACGCCGGCACGCCCGATTCCAGCCACGACTTCGGCAAGGACATCATTCCCCACCTGGTGCCGGGTTATCGCGTGTTTGCGCAGCGCTTCGACGACAGCTGCGTCGGAATGAACGGCAAACCGGCGTACTGGAAAGACGTGGGCACGGTAGATGCTTACTGGGAAGCGAACATGGATTTAACCCACGTCACGCCGGATCTCAACATGTACGACACCGAATGGCCGATCTGGACGCACCAGGAGCAGTTGCCGCCGGCCAAGTTCGTGTTCGATGACGACGGACGGCGCGGCATGGCGGTGGATTCGGTGGTGTCCGGCGGCTGCATCGTCAGCGGCGCAAAGATCGCACGTTCGCTGCTGTTTTCGAACGTGCGCGTGCACAGCTACTGCAGCATCGAGGACTCGGTGATCCTTCCGGACGTCGAAGTGCACCGGAGCGTGCGCCTGAAGCGCGTGGTGGCGGAGAAGCGCTGCTCCCTGCCCGAGGGTCTCGCGGTCGGGTTCGATCCCGACGAGGACCGCAAGCGCTTCCACGTCTCCGAGCGGGGCATCACGCTGATTACGCCGGAGATGCTGGGCCAGGAAGTGTTGCACCAGCGCTGACGGCCGGACGATGAGCAGCAATGCAAAGCTGGACCTGGTCCTGCTGTGGCACATGCACCAGCCGGATTTCCGCGACCACGCTACCGGCGAGTATGTCCAGCCCTGGGTGTATCTGCACGCGATCAAGGACTACAGCGACATGGCGGCGCACCTGGAGAATCACCCCAAGGTGCGCGCGGTGGTCAATTTCACCCCGGTGCTGCTCGACCAGCTCGAGGACTACTCCGACCAGTTCGCCACCGGGCGCTTTCACGATCCGCTCTTGCGGCTGCTTGCCCACCCCGATCTGTATCGCCTAGACGCCGCCGAACGCGAGCTGGTGCTGCGCTGCTGCTTCAAGGCCAACCATTACACGATGATCGAGCCGTATCCCGCTTACCGGCGGTTATGGGACTTCTATACCCTGACGCAGCAACCCGGATCCGCCGGAGAAGGCTATCTTTCCGCGCAGTACCTCGGCGATCTGCTGACCTGGTATCACCTCGCGTGGGTGGGCGAAACGGTGCGCCGGCGTGACCAGACCGTTCCGCAATTGCTGGCGAAGGCGCAGAACTTCTCCCACGCCGACCGCATGCAGCTCGTCGAGCTGATCGGCCGCGAAACCAACGCCGTCGTGCCGCGTTACCGCAAGCTCGCCGCGCAGGGGCGCATCGAACTCACCACCAGCCCCGCATTTCACCCGATCGGCCCGCTGCTGATCTCCTTCGAGGCTGCGCGTGAAACCGTGCCCGGTGCGCCGCTGCCGCAAAGCTCGCATTACCCGGGCGGACGCACGCGGGCGTCCGCGCACATCGCCGCGGCCAGGGAAAGCCACGCGCGCCGCTTCGGCCAGCCGCCGCGGGGCATGTGGCCGGCCGAAGGCGCCGTATCGCAGGTGTTCGTGGACCTGCTGGCGGAAGGCGGATGCGAATGGATCGCCAGCGGCGAAGGCGTGCTGGTGAACAGCCTGCGCAAGAACAACGCGCCGATTCCCGAGCGGCACAATTTTCTGTACCGGCCTTACCGGCTCAGCGGCGGTCATGCGCCGGTGACTTGTTTCTTTCGCGACGACCGCCTTTCGGACCTGATCGGCTTCGAGTACTGCAAGTGGCACGGCAAGGACGCGGCCGCGCATTTCCTGGGCGAGTTGAAAGGAATCATCGAGCAGAGCGATGCATCCGAGCGCCGGGTCGTCAGCGTAATTCTGGATGGCGAAAACGCCTGGGAGTACTACCCCTACAACGGCTATTTCTTTCTCGACGAATTGTATGGCGCACTGGAAACGCAACCCGGGATCGAGACCACGACTTTTGCGCGGCTCCTGGACGAGGGGCGCCACGCGGAACCGATGCCCGCGCTGGTCGCGGGCAGCTGGGTGTACGGCAATCTCGCCACCTGGATCGGCTCCCCGGAAAAAAACCGTGCCTGGGACCTGCTGTGTGCCGCCAAGCAGAGCTTCGATCTGGTGGCGGTGAGCGGGCGCCTGAACGCGCAGGAACTCGCGGATGCGACCCGCCAGCTCGCAGACTGCGAAGCTTCGGACTGGTTCTGGTGGCTCGGTGATTACAATCCCAGCGAGCAGGTGCTGGCCTTCGATCGCCTCTATCGCCAGAAACTCGCCAATTTCTACCGGCTCCTCAAACTGCCGGTTCCGGCCGAACTCGACGTGCCGGTGAGCCAGGGCGGCGGCCAGGCCGAACTCGGCGGCGCCATGCGTCGCGCTTCCTGACAAACCAACCGCGTGCAACGCAAAGGTACGCGAAGGAGAACCAAGGAAGAAACTGATAACAACGCAGTATTCCTGAAATATTGACGCCGAGAGTGCATTTTCTTGGGGATCGTGCCGCTTCAGGTTCTGCTGTTCATTGCGTGCCTTTGCGCCCTTCGAGTTGAAAGATTTTGGGGCATGGGCTATTGAGTGGCGAATTCGAAACACAGATCGAGAGAGTGCATCTCACACAGTCCAGATCGCTTTCGGTTTCTTCGTACAAAGTGTTTGGATTTCCCTTGCGTACCTTTGCGGCCTTTGCGTTGAAAGACCTTTTGGGTTCGATTGCCTCAGATGAATAGGAAAATTTCGCTTTTGTTTGGGGTGCATGCGCACCAGCCCGCGGGCAATTTCGAACAGGTGCTGAACGACGCCCATGCGCGTTGCTACAAGCTTTTCATCGAAACCGTTTATCGCTATCCGGACTTCAGGCTGTCGGTGCACTTCAGCGGCTGGCTGCTGGGCTATCTGCTCAAGCATTTCCCGGAGGACGTGGCGAAGCTGCGCGAGATGGTGGCGCGCGGCCAGGTGGAGATGTTCGGCGGCGGCGACACCGAACCGGTACTCGCCTCGATTCCGGAGCGCGACCGCCGCTCTCAGCTTGTTGCGTTGTCCGATCGCCTCGAAGCGGCCTTCGGACAGCGACCGAGAGGCGCCTGGCTTACCGAGAGAGTCTGGGAGTCCTCGGTGGCGCCATGTCTCGCGGATTCGGGGATCGAGTACGTCACGGTCGACGACTATCATTTCCTCTGCGCCGGCAAGAATTCCGCCGAGCTGACCGGCTACTTCACGACCGAGGAAGGCGGGGCGGCCCTCGATCTGTTCCCGATCTCGGAGGCGTTGCGTTATCGGTTTCCGTTCTCGCCGGCGCCGGACGCGGTGCGCTATGTCGAGTCGCTCGCAACCGGCGAGGGCATGGTCGCGGCGGTCTATTTCGACGACATCGAGAAATTCGGCATCTGGCCGGAAACCCACGAATGGGTCTACGGCAAGAAGTGGTTGGAGCAGTTCATCGAAGGCGTGCTCGCCTCTCCAACTATCAGGATGGAGCACTTCCGGGATTACCACGCCAGGCAGCGCACTCACGGCGTGGTTTATCTGCCGACCACCTCGTACATTGAGATGAACGAGTGGTCGCTGCCGCCGCAGCAGGCGCACGACTGGGCCGACCTGGTCGCCCAGGAAAAGGCGGCAAACCGCTACGAATCGCGCAAGCCGTTCATCCGCGGCGGCATCTGGCGCAACTTCATCTCGCGCTACGCCGAGTCCAACTGGATGCACAAGCGCATGCTGCAGGTTTCCGGCCGGGTTGCCGCACTGGGCAGAAATGCGAAGCCGCGCATGCGCGAACTGCTGCACCTGACGCAGTCGAACGACGCCTACTGGCACGGCCTGTTCGGCGGAATTTATCTGCCGCACCTGCGCCGTTCGGTGTGGAGTGCGATCGTCGAGCTCGAGGCGCTGCTCGACAAGGCATCCCCGCGCAGGGAAACGGCGCTCGACCTGGACTTAGACGGCCACGACGAGATCTTCCTCAACAGCGGCAAGTTGCAGGCCGTGGTACGCGACGACGGCCTCGGGGCGATCCACGAGCTGGATTTCTACGCGCTGCACCAAAACTTCGGCGACACGCTGGTGCGCCGTGTGGAACATTACTACCGCAAGATCCGCGAGGGTGGCCAGGGCGGTCATTCAGGAGACGGCATACCCTCCGCTCACAACCGCGTCAACTTCAAGCATCCGGTTTTTCCGGAGGACCTGACTCCAGATGCATACCCTCGCGCGATGTTCGTCGACCGGATCAAGGATCAGCCGCAACCGATTCACTACGCACTGCGCAAGGCAAGCGCGAATGCCGTCGAACTGACCGGGCCCGGTTTGACCAAGAGGATCTCGGTTAAGGGCAACACGCTGACCGTCGAATACCGGCGGGATGGCGAATCGGCGGGGTTCGAGACCGAGATCAACCTGGCGATGCCGAGCTGCGACGGTTTCTTCGGCCGCTACGTCGTGAACGGCGAAATTCCTGGAGGCTTTGGGCAGGCGTTCAACTGGGAAAGCATCAGGTCACTGACGCTGGAAGACGGGGTGCTTGGCGGCAAAGTCACGATTTCAACGACCGAGCCGGTCAGCGTCGGCGCGGCGCCGCACAAAACCGTGTCACAGTCCGAAGACGGCTTCGAAAAAATCATGCAGGCAGTCTACCTCCGCATTCACGCGCCCGCCGGGAATTTTTCGGTCAAGTTGCAAATCACGGTAGAACCGCTGTCGGGTTGACACGCTGTAGTCCCTGGTCGAACATGACCGTGAGACGGGAAATTCATGGCGCGCTGCTTTCCCCGCGACGGAGGATCAGGCATGCAGATTTGCCTCAGAGTGTTCGCATTCGGATTTCTGCTCCTGAGCGCGGTCTCAAGTTCCGCCGACACGGGCGACCGGGTAACGATCCTGTACGACGCCTTCGGCGAACGCCCCTCGATGAAGAAAGACTGGGGATTCGCGGCGTTGATCGAATATCGTGGTAAGCGCATCCTCTTCGACACCGGCAACAACGCCCGGATCTTCGCGGACAATGTCGATGCAGCCGCGGTGGACCTGCGCAAGCTCGACTTCGTCGTGATCTCCCACCGCCACCTTGACCACACTGCGGGTCTTTCCCACCTCCTCGCAGTAAATTCCGGTGTGACGATCTACGCACCCAAGGAAGCGTTCGGGGCATTCGGCAGTTCGCTGCCCAGCGTGTTCTATCGCAAAGACGAGTCCCTGCCCGAACCAATGCGCTATTACGGCGGCCACCCGCCGGACACCATGCAGTTCGGCACCGTCTGGGTCGGCGCTCATTTCGAACTGGTAGAAAAGACCTTCGAGATCGCCCCGGGCATCACCATCATT
>JBGQGT010000018.1:0-12955 GCA_041497595.1 Gammaproteobacteria bacterium | reverse complement strand
GGAGAGGGAGATTAAGGTCAAAGGCGGAGAGGGAACTGACACCCACGAATGAAAGCGGGTGACCGTGCGGTTGCCTACTCCCGATCTTTCACCCTCTCCGCCCTTCAGGGGGAGAGGTGGGTGGGGTGAGGAGACTAGCACTCGATTATTTTTCCGCTGATTCCGCGGCTGTCCGGTCCGATCAGATAGAGATACGCGGCCATCAACGTCTCGGGCGCGCGCCTCGATGCCGCCAGTTCTCCGGGGTGCGTCTTCGCACGCGAGGGCGAGTCCACCGGTCCGGGAATGACGGCGTTCGCCCGCAAATTCGCCAGCTTCTCCCATTCCGCAGCCTGGATCTTCATCAGCGCTTCCAGTCCCGCCTTGGAGGCCGCGTAACCGCCCCAATACGGCGCCGGCACGTGGCCATGGGTTTCCGAGGTGAACACCACGGATGCGTCGGGTGAGGTCTTGAGCAGCCGCGAGCACGCCTGCGTCAGCGCAAACGGGGCGATGAGATTCACCTGCAGCGTGCGGTTCCATTCCTCCGCAGTCTGGAGTTCCAGTACCGATAGTTTCTCGAAATGCGCTGCATTGTGGAGCAGGCCGTCGAGCCTGCCGAGCCGGGACTCGATCGCATAGGCCAGGCCGTCGAAATCGCGCGTGCCGGCCCGGTCCAGATCGAGCGGAATGGCGGCAGGCTCGGGATGGCCCTTTTCCTGGATTTCGTCGTAGACCTTCTCGAGCGCAGACACATCCCGCCCGTGCAGCACCACCGTGGCGCCGTAAGCGGCGAAAGTCAGCGCCGCTACCCGGCCGATGCCGCGCGTAGCCCCGGTCACCAGGATCACCCGGCCTTTCAGCAGATCGGACCTGGGCTGATAGTTACGAAGGTCGGTCATTTCTCTATTTCACTGAAGATCAAAACCGAACCTGCAATTCCGAAGAGACCAACTCAAGAATCTTCCAGAACCAGTTTGGCGCAGGCAACGCCGCTGCGCACCGCGGCTTCGAGGGTGGCGGGGTAGTCACTGGCGGTGTAGTCGCCGGCCAGGTACAGCCGCGGCATCGGCGTGCGGTTCGTTGGACGGCGCAGCCCGACGCTGCAGGAAAAGGTCGCGCGCTTCTCGGCGATCACGCGGTGCCAGCGCGGCTTGCCGAGACCGGGGAAGTGCGTCGACAGCTCGGCGTGTACGCGCCGAGCCAGTTCGTCCTGCTCGAGTTCCTGATGCACGCCGGAGGCCGAGATCACCACGCCGATCAAGCCGTCCTGTCCACACAGCCGGCCTCGATCGAACAGCCACTGCGAATACGTTGCCTCGATCCCGCCCATGCGGAACGGCAGCCGCGACCCGGGCGGGTACTGAAGGAAGACCGAATAGATCGGCTGGTAGGAAAAGGCCTGCACCAGCTTGTTGACTTCCGCGAGTTCGGTATGTGATGCAATCAGGGTACTCAGGCGGTGCGGCGACACCGCCAGGATTACGTGGCTGAAACGCCCGTCCTCCGCTGCCAGTTCGAATCCGTCGGCCGTTCTGTGCACGGCTTCTACGGTCACGCCCAATCGTACGCTGCCGCCGTGCAGGGTCAGAAAAGCCGCCGCGCGTTCGGGAAACAGCGCGGATAAATCCATGGCCGGGAGCAGCAGGTCGCTGTCCGCGCGCGCGCCATTGAAGCTGTCGCGAAGTACGTTCAGGAAGATCTGCGCAGACGCCTCGTGGGGCTGGGTGTTCAATGCCGAGATGCACAACGGGTTCCAAAGGTAGCGCGTGACCGCCGGCGGCTGCTGGCAGGAGGCGAGCAGCTGCTCGACGCTGGTGTCGGTCACAAGACGGAAATTCTGTCGCCGCATGGCGGCGATGAACGCGGCGGCTTTCATGCGTCCGGCGAGGTCCAGTCCGCGCGCGCAGATCAGCGCCGCGGCGAGGTGCATAGGGGCGGGCAGCCGTGGCGCGCGCAGGCGGAAGTGCGGGTGAACGATGAGTTCGAGCGGCAGCCGGACCAAGCCCGGTGATTCCTGCGGACGCCTGGTAAGTTCGATCAGCCGCAAGGTTTCCCGATACGCGCCGATCAGGATATGCAGACCGTTGTCGAGCGGCACGCCGTTGATCTCTACCCGGCGCGCCCGCCCGCCGAGCGTCCTGGCCGTCTCGAAAACCGTAACGGGGATGTCGCGGCGGGCAAGTTCCGCTGCCGCCGCCATCCCGGCATAGCCGCCACCAACTACGGCTACGCGCGGCGGCGCGTAGCCGGGTGACGAGTGACGCGTGACGAGTGACGAGACGGTGCCCGAGACGGGGTTAGTTTTTGTTGTCAGCTGTCACCTGTCACCTGTCAGCTGTCACCTGTCACCAGTCACCGGCGACGCGCCTCACGCAATGAGCCACGTCCGCCACGCGATCCACAATTTGCGCAGCGGGGTGAGCGATGTGCGCTGGTTGAGCACTTTGCAGCCGCCGGCTTGTATCTCATCCAGGACGGTCCGGTAGATCGCCGCCATCACCAGACCCGGGCGCTGGGACTTGCGGTCCTGGCGCGGCAAGTCGGCGAAGGCGCGCTGGTAATAATCCCTGGCACGATCGATCTGGAATTCAATCAACCGCCGGAAGGAATCGGTCTCACGCAAGTGAACGATGTCGGACGCGGCGACGCCGAAGCGCGACAGTTCGTCCAGCGGCAGATAGACGCGATTGCGGCGCGCATCCTCGCCGACGTCGCGGATGATGTTGGTGAGCTGGAACGCGGTGCCGAGGTTTTCGGCGTAGCGCAGCGTTGCGGGATCGCGGTAACCGAAAATCTGCGCCGCCATCAGGCCGACCACGCCTGCCACCCGGTAACAGTACGATTGCAGCGTGGCGAAATCGGGATAGCGGTTGTACTGCAGATCCATCTCCATCCCGTCGATGATCTCGTCGAAGCGCGTCTGCGGAAGATCGAAACGGCGCACCACCGGGATCAGGGCCTTTGCCACCGGATGCTGCGCCGTTCCGGCGAAAGTGCCGGCAATTTCCTGGCGCCACCAGGCGAGCGTGGCCCTGGCGAGATCGGCGTCGCTGCACCCGTCCACGACGTCGTCCACCTCGCGGCAGTAGGCGTAGAGCGCGGTGATCGCGCGGCGCTTTTCCGGCCGCAGGAACAGGAAGCTGTAATAGAAGCTCGAGCCGCTTTGCGACGCCTTGTCCTGGCAATACTGGTCGGGGCTCATGGATAGGCGAAAAAAGATCGGAACAGCATGGCGAGCCAGTCGTAGGGTTGCAAGACCGGGCGATGACGGAACACGTCGCCGCGGCTCGCCCGCAGTTTGTCGAGGATGCGGCCGCCGCCCATCACGATCATGCGCAATTCCAGTCCGGCGCGGCCGGGGAGCCGCCTGGCCAGCGGGGCGCCGGCCAGCAGCATGCTGCGCGCGCGCTCGATCTGAAACATCATCAGTGCCTGCCATGCCGTGCCGTTGGCGCCGTCGGCGATTTGCGCTTCAGTTACGCCGTATTCCGCCATCTCGTCCTGAGGCAGGTAGATGCGGTTTTTGCGCAAATCGATCTCCACGTCTTGCAGGAAGTTGATCAGCTGCAGGCTCGAACAGATGGCGTCGGCGCAGGCGAGATTGCGCGCTTCGGTGGCCTGATACAAGTGCAGTAGCAGCCTGCCGACCGGATTGGCCGAGCGCCGGCAGTAATCCATGACTTCGCCGAAATCGGCGTAACGGCTCTTGGTCACGTCCTGGGTGAATGCCGAAAGCAGGTCGCGAAACAGGCCGACGGGCAGGCGACGCGCCGTAATCACCGGCGCCAGATCGGCAAACAGCGGTAACCGTGGCGCTTCCCCGCGTTCGATTCGATCCAGCTCACCTGAGAACTCGGCAAGCCTGTGCAGACGCTGTTCCGGCGGCGAGTCGCCCTCGTCGGCGAAATCGTCGGCCTGGCGGGCAAACGAGTAGATCAGCTCGACCGGACGGCGCAGCCTTTCGGGCAGCAATACCGAAGCCACCGGAAAGTTCTCGTAGTGATTGACCGCCATCGGCTATTCGCTTTGCGTGACAGAAGGTTAGAGGGCGGAACGAGGGTCCGGCAAGCGGGGCATTCGGGTGGCGGGGGCGGGGGCATTATATTAGAATGCGTCGAGTGCGAAAGTGGCGGAATTGGTAGACGCACCAGATTTAGGTTCTGGCGCCGAAAGGCGTGAGAGTTCGAGTCTCTCCTTTCGCACCAGAGCCCCGGGAAAGCGCTGTCTGCCAAGCCTCGCCCGCCTACCAACACGGGAAAACCGAATTAGATGCAAGCAGATCTGGAAACTCTGAGTTCTCTCGAGCGGCGCCTGTCGGTGACCTTGCCGCTCGATCAAGTCAACAGTGAAGTCGAGAACCGCCTCAAGCGGCTCGCGCGCACCGTAAAGCTGCACGGCTTTCGTCCCGGCAAGGTGCCGTTCAAGATTGTTGAACAGCAGTTCGGCGGACAGGTGCGCCAGGAAGTGCTCGGCGATGCCGTGCAACGCAGCTTTGGCGAAGCGGTAAAGGAAAAGAACCTGCGCGTTGCCGGCTATCCGCGCATCGAAGTGAAGTCCGCCGCAGACGCCGAGGGCAAATTCGAGTACACCGCGACCTTCGAGGTTTACCCCGAACTCGCCATCGGCGAACTGGGTAGCGTGAAAATCGAGCGTCCGCTGGTCAACATCGGCGAAGCCGAAGTGGACAAGACCATCGAAATCCTGCGCAAGCAGCGTACCCACTACCACAGCACCGGGCGCGCCGCCCAGTCCGGCGACCAGGTGCTGATGGATTACCGCGGCAGTATCGACGGCAACCCTTTCGAAGGCGGTGCGGGAACCGATCAGTACGCGCTGCTCGGCGGCGGCCCGTTGCTCGCGGATTTCGAGAAGAACGTCCTCGGCATGAAGGCCGGCGAAACCAAAACCTTCGAACTGCGCTTCCCCGATGATTACCACGGCAAGGAAGTGGCGGGAAAGACCGCCCGGTTCGAGGTAACGGTCAAGGACGTGCGCGAGCCGCACGTCCCTGAAGCGGACGCCGATTTTGCCAAGGCCCTCGGTGTTGCGGACGGCGACATCGCCAGGATGCGTGCCGAGATCAAGGCCAACCTCGAGCGCGAGGTCAAGCGCCGCGCCAGCACGCGCGTCAAGGATCAGGTCATGAAGGCGCTGCTCGACGCGACCCGGATGGAGCTGCCCAGGGCGCTGCTGGACATGGAAATCGATCGCCTGATGCACAACATGCGCCACGATCTGGAGGCGCGCGGGCTCAAGGCCGACAAGGTGCCGATGCCCAGGGAGGCCTTCGAACCGGAAGCGCAGCGGCGCGTCAGCCTCGGCCTGATCCTGGCGGAACTGGTGAAAAAACACGCACTTGAAGCCAAGCCGGACCAGATCAAGGCGGTGGTCGGAGAATACGCGCAGAGTTACGAGAAGCCGGAAGAGGTGCTGCGCTGGTACTACCAGTCGCCCGACCGGCTGCGCGAGGTCGAGTCCATCGTCCTCGAGGACAACGTGGTGCAATGGGTGCTGGCAAACGCCAGGGTCGAGGACAAGCCGACCGAGTTCGACGACCTCATGGGGAACGCAAAATGATCACGATGCAAGACCGGATAATCAGCGAGCCGCAAGGCCTGGGGTTGATACCCATGGTCATCGAGCAGAGCGGCCGCGGCGAGCGCGCTTACGACATCTACTCGCGGCTGCTCAAGGAGCGCGTGGTGTTCCTGGTCGGGCCGGTCAACGAAATGTCGGCGAACCTGATCGTGGCGCAGCTGCTCTTTCTCGAATCGGAGAACCCGGAAAAGGACATCTCCTTCTACATCAACTCGCCGGGGGGATCGGTTTCCGCGGGGTTGGCGATCTATGACACCATGCAGTTCGTCAAGCCCGACGTGAGTACCCTTTGCATCGGCCAGGCGGCCAGCATGGGAGCCTTCCTGCTTGCCGCCGGCGCCAAGAAAAAACGCTTCGCGCTGCCCAACTCGCGGGTCATGATCCATCAGCCGATGGGCGGCTTCCAGGGCCAGGCTTCGGACATCGAGATCCACGCGCGAGAGATCCTGTACCTGCGCGGCCGGCTCAACGAACTGATGGCGAAGCACAGCGGACAGGACGTGAAGACCATCGAACATGACACCGACCGCGACAATTTCCTCGGCGCCGAAGAGGCGGTAAAGTACGGACTGGTGGACAAGGTACTGGTCAGCCGCACCGAGGCCGGCGCGCCCGCCTGAGGCGCGGAGCGGACCCCGAAGCGGCGACATGGGAACCAACGCGCGTATGGGTGTCTGATGGGTTGATGTTTACGGCGAAAGGACGTTATGTCTGACAAACCTGGCGGCGAGAAACTTCTCTACTGTTCTTTCTGCGGCAAGAGCCAGCACGAGGTTCGCAAGCTGATCGCCGGCCCCTCGGTGTTCATCTGCGACGAGTGCATCGAGCTTTGCAACGACATCATCCGCGAGGAGAGCCACGCCGAGACCACCGGGAAAGGCGCCAAGTCCGATCTTCCCGTTCCGCACGAAATCCGCGACATCCTCGACCAGTACGTGATCGGCCAGGACATTGCCAAGAAGATCCTTTCGGTCGCGGTGTACAACCATTACAAGCGGCTCAAGACGGTGCAGAAGAAGGACGACGTCGAGCTTGCCAAGAGCAATATTCTTCTGATCGGCCCCACCGGCTCGGGCAAGACGCTGCTGGCGCAGACGCTGGCGCGGCTGCTGAACGTGCCTTTCGTGATGGCGGACGCCACCACGCTGACCGAAGCCGGCTATGTCGGGGAGGACGTCGAGAACATCATCCAGAAGCTGCTGCAGAAGTGCGACTACGACGTCGAAAAAGCGCAGCGCGGCATCGTCTACATCGACGAGATCGACAAGATCTCGCGCAAGTCCGACAATCCCTCGATCACCCGCGACGTGTCGGGGGAAGGCGTGCAACAGGCGCTGCTGAAGCTCATCGAAGGTACCATCGCATCGGTGCCGCCGCAGGGCGGGCGCAAGCATCCGAACCAGGAGTTCGTCCAGGTCGACACCACGAATATCCTGTTCGTCTGCGGTGGTGCGTTCGACGGCCTGGAGCGGATCATCCGCGCCCGTTCCGACAAGGGCGGCATTGGCTTCGGCGCGGAAGTGAAGAGCAAGGACAACCGCAAGGACATCGGAGCGGTGCTGCGCGGCGTCGAGCCCGAAGACCTGATCAAATACGGCCTGATCCCCGAATTCGTCGGCCGCCTGCCGGTTGTTGCCACACTGGATGAACTTGATCAGGCCGCGCTGATCCAAATCCTTACCGAGCCGAAGAATGCGCTGCTCAAGCAGTATCAGCGCATGTTCGGCATGGAAGGCGTCGAACTGGAGGTGCGTTCCGAGGCGCTTAAAGCGGTGGCGCTGAAAGCCCTGGCGCGGCGCACCGGGGCGCGCGGGCTGCGTTCGATCCTGGAACACGTGCTGCTCGACATAATGTACGACCTGCCCTCCCTGAACAACGTGGAGAAGGTGGTCGTGGACGAAGGCATGATTACAGGCGACGCGCGGCCGATCCTGCTTTACTCCGACCAGCCCAAGGTGGCCGGATCTGCCTGACCACCGGCCAAAATCCGGAGCCGGTCCGCGTCGGAGTCACCGGCGCCGCCGAAATTGCCGGCTTTACAATAACTTGCCGTTTGGGTTGAAATACCCGGGTGGCCCCCAACCTTGGATCGTATCCTTGTCCTTTCAGGTGACCAATGACTAATCCCGCTGATTCTTCCCAAACGACCGTCACCTACCCGTTGCTGCCTTTGCGCGACGTGGTGGTTTTCCCTCACATGGTCATTCCGTTGTTCGTCGGGCGCCCGAAATCGATCAAGGCGCTGGAGACGGCAATGGAAGCGGGCAAGAGCATCCTGCTGGTGGCCCAGAAGTCAGCCGCAAAGGACGAACCTTCGCCGGAAGACCTGTACGACATCGGCAGTATTGCCAACATCCTGCAGATGCTCAAGCTGCCCGACGGCACGGTGAAAGTGCTGGTCGAGGGCGTACAACGTGCCAAGGTCCTGTCGATCATGGACGAGAAGACGCATTACGCCGCCGAGGCGCTGCCGGTTCCGGCCGATGCGGTCGAGACCAACGAGGTGGAGGCAATGCGCCGCGCCATGCTCACCCAGTTCGACCAGTACGTGAAACTCAACAAGAAGATCCCTCCGGAGATTCTCACGTCGCTGTCGGGCATCGACGAGCCCGGCCGGCTCGCCGATACCGTGGCCGCGCACCTGCCGCTGAAACTCGAGCAGAAGCAGGCGGTGCTGGAAATGTTCGAGGTCAGGAAGCGCCTCGAGCATCTGCTGTCGCTCATGGAAGCCGAGCTCGACATCCTCCAGGTCGAGCGCCGCATCCGCGGACGCGTCAAGCGCCAGATGGAGAAGAGCCAGCGCGAGTATTACCTCAACGAACAGGTCAAGGCGATCCAGAAGGAACTCGGCGACATGGAAGAGGGCGCCGACCTGGACGAAATGGACAAGCGCATCAAGGCGGCGCACATGCCCAAGGAGGCGCGCAACAAGGCGGAAGCGGAGCTCAAGAAGCTGCGGCTGATGTCGCCCATGTCCGCCGAAGCCACGGTGGTGCGCAACTACATCGAAACGCTGGTCGCGCTGCCCTGGAAGAAGAAGAGCAAGATCAGCAACGATCTGGCCAAGGCGCAGGAAATCCTGGACGCCGACCACTATGGCCTGGAAAAGGTCAAGGAGCGCATCGTCGAGTACCTGGCGGTGCAGCAGCGCGTGGAAAAGCTCAAGGCGCCGATCCTGTGCCTGGTGGGCCCCCCGGGCGTGGGCAAGACCTCGCTCGGGCAGTCGATCGCGCGCGCGACCAACCGCAAATTCTCGCGCATGTCTCTGGGCGGCGTGCGCGACGAGGCCGAGATCCGCGGCCACCGCCGCACCTACATCGGCTCGATGCCCGGCAAGGTGCTGCAGAACATGTCGAAGATCGGCGTGAGGAACCCCCTGTTCCTGTTCGACGAAGTGGACAAGATGGGGCAGGATTTCCGCGGCGACCCGTCTTCCGCGCTGCTTGAGGTGCTCGATCCTGAGCAGAACGACAAGTTCGTCGATCATTACGTCGAGGTCGAGTACGACCTTTCGGACGTGATGTTCGTGGCCACAGCCAACACCATGAACATCCCGGCGCCGCTGCTGGACCGGATGGAAGTGATCCGTCTGTCCGGCTACACCGAGGACGAGAAGATCAACATCGCGATGCGTTACCTGCTGCCGAAGCAGATGAAGAACAACGGCGTCAAGGAAGGCGAGCTGTCGGTCTCCGAGAGCGCCATTCGCGACATCGTCCGCTACTACACGCGCGAGGCCGGCGTGCGCAGCCTGGAGCGCGAAATATCCAAGATCTGCCGCAAGGTCGTGAAATCGCTGCTGATGAAGAAGCGCGACCACCGGGTGACGGTGAGCGCGCGCAATCTCGACCACTATCTGGGCGTGCGCCGCTTCACTTACGGCCTGGCGGAAAAGAACAACCAGGTTGGCCAGGTGACCGGCCTGGCATGGACCGAAGTTGGCGGCGAGCTTCTGACGGTCGAGGCTGCCGTCATGCCGGGCAAGGGCAACATCCAGCGCACCGGCTTGCTCGGCGACGTCATGAAGGAGTCGGTCGAGGCAGCCCGGTCCGTGGTGCGCGCGCGCGCCGCGCGGCTCGGCATCAAGGACGACGCGTTCGAGAAGTTCGACATCCACGTGCACGTGCCCGAGGGTGCGACACCCAAGGACGGTCCCTCGGCGGGCATCGCCATGACCACTGCGCTGGTGTCGGCGTTGACCGCGATCCCGGTGCGTGCGGATGTGGCAATGACCGGCGAAATTACGCTGCGCGGAGAAGTGCTTGCGATCGGCGGCCTGAAGGAAAAGCTGCTGGCGGCGCACCGCGGCGGCATCAAGACCGTTCTAATCCCGGAAGAGAACGTCAAGGACCTGACGGAGATACCCGACAACATCAAGAATCGTCTGGACATCCGTCCGGTCAAGTGGATCGACCAGGTGCTGGAACACGCGCTCGAGCGCAAGCCCGAGCCCTTGCCGGAGAAAACCGAGGCGGTGGCGATTCCCGCGGTGGCGTCCACCGAGGTGGTGAGCGCGGTCAAGCACTGATTTCCTTGCTTGGAACGAACGGGAATGCGAAAGGCATTCCCGTTTTTTTTGCGTCATCACGTTGCGCTCGAAAGCTGCGATCCTGTGGAAGCTCGCTTGACACAAGGAATTTCGCCTTGTTATAAAGTGCGTTCGGGAATTCGATCGCCAAAACAATTATTCTGTCTTCGGCCCGCAGTCGAAAACAGTTTCCTGTTTCTCCCGTCAACGAATAACGAAAGGGGACCCAAGTGAACAAATTCGAACTCATTGAGGCCGTTGCGAAGTCTGCCGACATCTCCAAGGCGGCCGCAGGCAGGGCATTGGAAGGCACCGTCACCGCGATCAAGACCTCGCTGAAGAAAGGCGGGATGGTGACGCTGGTCGGTTTCGGCACTTTCTACGTCGGCAAGCGCGCGGCGCGCAGCGGCCGCAATCCCCGCACCGGCGCGACCATCAAGATCAAGGCGGCCAAAGTGCCCAAGTTCCGCGCTGGAAAAGCACTCAAGGATGCAGTAAACTAGCGCGCTTCGTTGGGCCGCATACCGGCATTTCCTCCAGAATTCGGGGTAACGAACCAGCAGCACCGCGGAGAGCTCGCGGCTGCGACGGGTGCTTAGCTCAGTTGGTAGAGCGTCGCCCTTACAAGGCGAATGTCGGGAGTTCGAGCCTCTCAGCACCCACCAGCGGAACTGACGATTCGCACAAGGAGTGGTAGTTCAGTTGGTTAGAATACCGGCCTGTCACGCCGGGGGTCGCGGGTTCGAGTCCCGTCCACTCCGCCAGAACCCAGGGAAGGCGAACGCGAGTTCGCCTTTTTTATTCGTTGCCCGGGTTGCCGCTTGCGCCGGGGTCGGGTCGGAGCCACGCATGGCTGTGGCGTATCAGGCATACTCTGCGATCTCCGCAGTTTTTCGGACCAGGTTGACACATGTACGATTTCATCTACAAGCACAAGACATGGCTGCAGATCGTTCTGCTGGTTCTGATCGTGCCGCCGTTCGCACTGTTCGGAATTGACTACTATTTTCGCGATACCGGCAGTAGTGGCGGCGCGCTGGCCCGGTTCGGCGACATCCGCATTTCGGACCTGGAGTACTCCCAGGCATTGCGAAAGGCGCAGGACCGCGTGCGCGAGATGACGAAGGACAAACCCGACCCGGCGCTGCTCAACAGCCCGCAGCTGAAAGAATCGGTACTGAACGACTTGATCGCACGCAAGGTGGCACTGGCGCACGCCTATAAATCGGGAATGACGGTCTCAACAGTGGAGTTGCAGAAGATCATCGGCGCGGTCGAGGCATTCCGCGACGAATCGGGGCGCTTTTCGCAGACGCGCTACCGGCAGATGCTGCAGGGACAGGGCATGACGCCCGTGGCGTTCGAGAACGACATCCGCATGAACATCGTGCTCGAGCAGCTGCGCAGCGTTACTTCCGGCTCCGGCTTCCTGCCCGAGTCGGTGGTCGAGCGATTGCTCAAGATCGGGGAGCAGGAGCGTGAAGTCAGCCAGGTCGTTTTCAACCCGGTGGACTATCGCAAGCAGGTGAAGATCTCCGAGGCGGACATGGAGAAGTATTACGAGGAGCACAAGAACGAGTTCCAGATCCCCGAACGTGTGCGCCTCGAGTACCTGGTGCTGTCCCCGGATGTGCTGGAGCGTGCGGCAAAGGTCACCGACGAGGAACTGAAGAATTACTACCAGGCGAACATCGAGCGTTACCGGACCCCCGAAGAGCGGCGCGCCAGCCACATTCTAATCGCGGCAGCGGCGAGCGCCAGCGCCGAGGACAAAGCCAAGGCAAAGACGCAAGCCGAGGACCTGTTGAAGCAAATCAGGTCCTCACCGGGCAAGTTTGCCGAACTGGCAGCCAAATTCTCGAAGGACCCCGGGTCGGCGGAGAAGGGCGGCGATCTCGGTTTCTTCGGCCGCGGGTTAATGGTCAAGCCGTTCGACGCCGCCGTTTTCGCGCTCAAGGCCGGCGAACTGGCGGGCCCGGTGGAAACCCAGTACGGCTATCACATCATCCGCCTGGACGCGGTAAAGCCGTCGCAGACCATGCCTTTCGAGGCGGTGAAACAGAAGATAGTCGACGAAGTTCGCAAGCCCAAGCTCGGCAAGGCCTATGCCGAGGCTGCCGACAGTTTCAACAACCTGGTGTACGAGCAGTTCGAAAGCCTGCAGCCCGCGGCCGATGCGCTCAAGCTCACGGTGCAGAAGTCCGACTGGGTCAGCCGGACCGGCGGCAATCCGAACCCGCTGTTCAACAACGAGAAGGTTCTCAACGCGGTGTTCTCCGACGAAGTGCTGAAGAACAAACACAACACCTCGGCGATCGAGGTGCAACCCAACATGCTGCTGGCAGCGCGGGTGATCGAGCACAAGCTGGCGGCGGCCCTGCCGCTGGAGCAGGTGCGCGACGATGTCATGCAATACCTCACCGACAAGGGCGCGATCGAACTGGCCGAGAAGGAAGGCCGCGCGGCGCTCGGGAAGCTGCAGAAGGGTCAGCCGGTGGCGCTGCCCTGGTCGCCGTCGCAGCCGGTATCGCTGCAGAAGCGCCAGGGTCTTCATCCCGAAGGCGCACAGGCGGTATTCGGCGCCGACGTGAGCAAGCTCCCGGTCTATGCCGGCGTGCCGGCGGCGCAGGGGCGATTTGTCGTATACCGCATCACCAAGGTCAAGGACGTGACCGCTGTCGATCCGGCACAGCGCAAGGCGCTGGGCAAGCAACTCGCGGCGATGGTCGGCGAGGAACAGTATGCCGCCTATCTCGCCAGCCTGCGGGAACGAGCCGACGTCAAGATCGACAGGAAGAAGCTGGAGCAGGGGCAGTAGCGCCGGTCTCCCAAAAGAAAAGCCTGCAT
>JBGQGT010000017.1:0-13008 GCA_041497595.1 Gammaproteobacteria bacterium | reverse complement strand
GCCAATAGCGTGTCGACCACCGGCCTAACGCGTGTCTCCGCGGTCAGATCCCCGGAGGGGCCCCTCTTCCGCGCTCCGACACGCACGGCGAGGACTCGTAACACAGGATGGCGCTGATTCTCGCCGGGTTTTCAGCCAGGAATTAGCGGAATAGGACACTTACCCCGCGCCGGTTGACGCCGCGACGGGCGCGCGATTCGAGTAAGCTCACGGGAACCCATGGCAAATTTCCAGATTACCGACAGGATGCTGGGACTCGGCGCGCTCGCCGTGCTGATGGCCGGTTGCCTGCTGGTCCTGTTTCCTTTTGTCACCGCGCTGCTGCTGGCGGTGATCCTCACTTTCTCCAGCTGGCCGCTGTATCTGCGCCTCAGGAATGCCGTCGGTGGCAGGAACACGGTGGCTGCCGCATTGATGACGTTGGCGGCGACCCTGTTTCTGCTTGCGCCGTTCGTCATCGTCGCGGTCGGTCTCGCCGACAACGCAGCCGCGTTGATGGAGGCGTTGCGCGGGGTGTTCGAGGCCGGGCTGCCGGATTCGCCGGCATGGTTGAAAACGCTGCCGCTGGTGGGCGAACGCATGGACGCCTATTGGCGCAGCCTTGCGCACGATGACAGCCAGTTGATCGAAGAAATGAAGAACTTTATTCCACCTGCCAGGGAAGCGTTCGTCAAAGCCGGCGGATATCTTGTCGCGGGGGTGCTGCAGTTGGCATTGAGCGTGCTGGTCGCGTTTTTCCTGTTTCGCGACGGCGACGCCGCCGCCGCGCGGGTGCGCGACGCGGCGTCCCGGGTCGCGGGTCCCGATGCCCGGCATTTGCTCGACGTCGCCGGCAAGACCGTGAACAGCGTCGTGTATGGCATTCTCGGCACGGCGCTTGCGCAAGGGGTCCTGGCCGGAATCGGCTTCCTGATCGCCGGCGTGCCGGGGGCGACCCTGCTCGGACTGGTGACTTTCTTTCTTTCAGTGGTGCCAGTCGGGCCCCCGCTGATCTGGGGCTCGGCAACCATCTGGCTTTTCTATCAAGGGTCGGTCGGCCTGGCGATTTTCATGGGCCTTTGGGGCCTGCTGGTCATCAGCCTGGTGGACAACTTCCTCAAGCCGATCATCATCAGCCGCGGCAGCCATCTGCCGTTCATCCTGGTTTTCCTCGGGGTGCTCGGCGGCGTGCTCACATTCGGATTCATCGGCGTGTTTCTCGGGCCGACGTTGCTCGCCGTGGGCTACCAGGTTCTGAACGAGTGGATGCGCCGCGCAAAGCCCGAAGGGCCGCAAGTACCGTGAATGTCGTGAATGCCGTGAAACAAGAAGACGTGAATGCCGTGAAAAAACCGTGGTCTTAGGATTTACGACATTCACGACATTCACGATAGTCACGGCCCTTTCGGCATTCACGGAACCAAAAAAGCCTTTCGGAATCGCAGCTTATCCTGTACCATGCGCGCTCAATCCGGATCCGGGACGACCACAGCCCGCCGGTTCCAGCGTCAATCGCATCGTCGAATCGAACGATGCAGGAGTTCAAGTTAATGTCGTTTTCTGATCTGGGGCTCGCCCCGGAGTTGTTGCAGGCTATCGCTGATCAGGGTTACACCGAACCTACGCCGGTCCAGGCAAAGGCGATTCCCCCCATCCTCCTCGGCCAGGACGTCATGGCCGCCGCCCAAACCGGTACCGGCAAGACCGCGAGTTTCGCGCTCCCGATGCTGCAGCAGCTGAAGGAGCTCGCCAACAACAGCGTCTCGCCGGCGCGTCACCAGGTGCGCGCGCTGATCCTGACGCCGACCCGCGAACTGGCCGCCCAGGTGCACGAAAGCGTCAAGACTTACGGCAAGCACATCGCATTGCGTTCCGCGGTGGTCTACGGCGGAGTCAACATCGATCCGCAGATCAAGGAACTGCGCGCCGGGGTGGAAATCCTGGTCGCCACCCCCGGACGCCTGCTCGACCACCTGCAGCAGAAGACCGTCAACCTTTCGCAGGTGCAGTTCCTGGTGCTGGACGAAGCCGACCGCATGCTCGACATGGGCTTCCTGCCCGACATCAAGCGCATCCTGTCGGTGTTGCCGGCGCAGCGCCAGAGTGTCATGTTTTCCGCCACGTACTCCGACGACATTCGCGGGCTGGCCAAGCAGTTTCTCAAGAACCCGGTGAACGTCGAAGTCGCCCGCCGCAATTCGACGGTCGAGACCGTGACGCACCTGGTGTACCACGTCGATGCCAATGCCAAGCGCGACCTGCTCACGCACCTGATCCGCTCGCGCGACATGCGCCAGGTGCTGGTGTTCTGCAACACCAAGATCGGCGCCAGCCGGCTCGCCTACAAGCTGGCAAAGGACGGCGTTGCCGCCGCGGCGATCCACAGCGACCGCACCCAGGGCGAGCGCACGCAGGCCCTGGCCGAGTTCAAGGAAGGAAGGACGCAGGTGCTGGTTGCCACCGATGTCGCCGCCCGCGGACTGGACATCGAGCAACTGCCGTTCGTAATCAACTTCGACTTGCCCGGCTCGCCGGAGGACTACCTGCACCGCATCGGCCGCACCGCCCGCGCCGGCCTGTCCGGCGAGGCTATTGCGCTGATGGCCGAAGACGAACGCGAAAAACTGGGCGCAATCGAAAAGCTGCTCAAGATCGAGCTCCGGGTCGCCGAGGCCGGAGACTTCAAGCGTACGCCCGCCCTGCGCGGAGAACCGCGCCATCGGGAAGGCCGCCGTCCGGAAGGCCGGCGCGACCAAAGCCGCCGCAACGAAAACCGGCATCGCGCGGATCCTCGGCCCGATTCCCGCCGCGATCCGCCTGCGCGCAGCGCGCAGTCCGCGGACCCTCTGTTCTCCAAACCGTATAACCCGCCTGCATCGACACTGACCGACGTGGCGAACGCCGCGCCGCGGCCGCAGGCGTCGAAGAAGCAGGTTCCCGCTCTTTTCCTCCCGCCGGTCGCGGAGAAACAGGACATATCGAGTTGAGCGCGCGCTATCCGTCCCCAACGGAAGTCCGGCCCGCAGGCTTGACCAGCGAACGCCTGCAACAGGTGGTTTCCGGCCCGGAAGAAGCAATCGATCTCGCCGAAGCCGCGTTGCTGGTCGCCACCCACGCCTATCCCGATCTTGACGTCGCGCACCATCTGGCGCGCATCGGAGAATTGGCCAAGACCCTGCAATCGCGCATCCAGCCGGATTCGGGTCCCTCGCAACGCATCCTGGCACTCAACGAATACATGTTCGCGGAACTCGGATTCGCCGCCAACGAGGAGGACTACTACGACCCGCGCAACAGTTGCCTCAACGAGGTGCTGGACCGCCGCGTCGGCATTCCGATCACGCTCAGCCTGCTGTACATGGAACTCGGCGGCCGCATCGGCCTGGCGCTGCAGGGCGTGAGTTTTCCGGGGCACTTCCTGGTGAAGTGCGCGCTGCCCGAAGGCACCGTGGTGCTCGATCCGTACTCCGGCGGTATTTCGCTCGGAGTTGCGGATCTGCAAAAGCATCTGCGCGAAGTGCGCGACGGCGAGGTTTCAGACGCCATCGTCGCCGGCATGCTCGGCGCGGCCGGCAGGAAGGAAATCATCCTGCGCCTGCTGCGCAACCTCAAGGCCATCTACCTGCGCAACCAGCAGTTCGATCGCGCATTGCCGATCCTGGACTGGATCATCGCCACAGTGCCCGATCAGCCCCCCGAGCTGCGCGACCGCGGAATGATCTACCAGGAACTCGAGTGCTCCCGCGCCTCGCTCGCCGATTTCGAGCGCTATCTGGAACTCTCCCCCGGCTGCGACGACCGCGACGACATCCGCAGCCGAATCGTCGAACTGCGGCAGCATGCCGCGCGATTGAACTAGAAATTCCGTGACGGCGTAACGATCGTGACGACGTGACGAGGTAAAACCGACGAAGTAAGTCCTGATCGAATCAAACGCGGCAAGAAGAAAAAGATCGATGTCAGACAAAACGTCGCCGCTGGAAAGAACTGCTCCACCCGTCACGACCGTCACGCCGTCACGTTCGTCACGGATTCTCTGCTCAATTCGTCGCCCATCCCCCTACCTGCTGCTTACCCTTGCGTCTCTGTTCTGGGCCGGCAACTGGGTGGTCGGGCGGGCGATGCGCAACGACATCCCGCCGGTGGCGATGGGCTTGTGGCGCTGGGTCGTTGCGTTGCTGATCCTCCTGCCGTTTGCCGCCCCCGAACTCAAGCGCAACTGGCACGTCGTGCGCGCCAACTGGTTTACCCTTGCGCTGCTGGGCAGCCTGGGCGCGACGCTGTTCAACACCATGATCTACGTCGGGTTGCAGTACACCGCAGCGACCAACGGCGTGTTGTTCAACTCGGTCACGCCCATCCTCATCATCGTGATGTCGTGGCTGGCGTTTCGCGAGCGGCTCGGGGCCTGGCAGGCAATGGGCGTGGTGCTATCGCTCGCGGGGGTCGCGGTGATCGTTGCGCGCGGTGAGCCGCAGATACTCGCGGCGCTGAAATTCAATCGCGGCGACCTGTGGTTGATTTCGGCGATGTTCCTGTGGGCGATCTACACCATCGTGCTGCGCCGGCGGCCGCCCGGGTTGTCCGCCATCGGATTCCTGACGGCCATGCTGCTGCTCGGCCTGCCGTTGTTGTTGCCGTTTTACCTGTGGGAACTGTTCACGCACGGAGGTTTTTCGGTTTCCATTCCCGCCGCGGCCGCTCTTGCTTACTACGGCACCTTGCCTTCCATCGTGGCCTATCTGTTCTGGAATCGTGGCGTTGCGCAGATCGGTCCCAACAAGGCGGGACTGTTCGTGCACCTGATGCCGGTGTTCGGCGCGCTGCTGTCGGTGATCTTCCTCGGTGAACGGCTGTACGCCTACCACTTCGCGGGAGCGGCAATGATATTTGGGGGGATTTGGCTGACTACGCGCCGCGGCGCGTTGTGAGCCCGTGACGAACGTGACGGTGTGACGAACGTGACGTCGTAAAATTCAAGAATCAATCGCCTTGGGGTATTTGTGCAGTTCGCTGTGACCCGTCACGTCGTCACGACCGTCACGCCGTCACGCCATCAAGATTTGAGCTTCCGCTCAAAACTTGATGGAAAGACCGATCGAATGAACGCTGGCGTCCACTCCGATGCTGGAGCCGGGACCGTTGCCGTTGTTGCCCGAGAAGTCGGTGTAGCGTTCCGATTCGGCGCGGAAGGTCACGGCCTTGGAAAACTCGTAACTCAGGCCGATTCCATACACTGTGCCGAGGTCGTCCAGGGCGCGATGGCTGGCACCTTCGTCCTGCGAGCCATTCTGCCAAAAATGCATTCCCAGCCTGCCGTACAGCGCCAATCCAATCGATTGGAAGGGAATGGTAGCCACACCCGAGACGCTCCACGCCGAGCCATAGCAGGACCGGAACGAATCACCGGTCAGGGGATCGCCGCCGCAGGCCGACCCGCTCAGGCCGAAGCTGGTCTGCGCCCCCTCGATGGCAAACGAATCGGACATGCGGTAGCCGCTGAAAGACCTCGATGCCGACAGACCGTCCGGGCTGCCGCCCGGCAACCCGAACACCCCGGGCAGCGAACCCCGGAAACCGACCGAATCACCCAGGCCCCAGAATCCGCTGCTATGGCCGCCGTACCAATGGTCCTCTTTCTGCGCGAACAGCGGCCCGCCGGCCGCGATCAGCGCGGCCAGGACGATTGCCTTGAGCGGGGTATGGAAGGTTGGCATCATGTTTTCAAGAAGTTCCTGATGCAATTCTAGACAAATTTTCGGGATTTTTCTGCCCCGTTTTTGCCCCGGCCGCTCCTCGAAGCCCGGTTTTGGAGTCCGCAACCCATGCCACAGACCACCCAGGCGCAGATGTTCCTCAACCGCGTAGGCAAGAACTACCGGCATTTGTGCAAGTGGCGCCCGGACTCGTTACCGGCGGAGCCGGCCGTCTGCGGGCAGGGCGCACACCCACTTGCATCCCGATGACCGAGCCAACCCAACAGGCCGAAATGTTCCTCAACCGCGTAGGCAAAAACTACCGGCATTTGCGCAAGTGGGCGCGACGAGAAGGGATCGAGTGCTTCCGTGTATACGACCGCGACATTCCGGAACTGCCGTTCGCGCTCGACGTGTACGGCCAACGCGCCCAATTGCAGGAGTACAGCGCGCCTGTTACAGAAGTGCGGGCGCAGCGCGAATGGCGGTCGGCAATGCACGCTGCCGCGGCGCAGGCGCTCGAATTGCCGCTCCGGCAGGTCGTGCTGAAACAACGCCATGGCCAGCGGCCGGATGCCCAGTACCGCAAGCTGGCGCCGCGAGGGGAGGATTTCATTGTTGGCGAGGGCGGACAGCGCTTTATCGTCAACCTCACCGATTATCTGGACACCGGGCTGTTCCTCGATCACCGCCAGACCCGGGCACTGGTGCAAAGCCTCGCGGCGGGCAGGCGCTTTCTCAATCTGTTCTGCTATACGGGAAGTTTCTCGGTTTATGCAGCGGCAGGCGGCGCGAAAACCAGTACCAGCGTCGATCTGTCGAACACCTATCTGGACTGGGCCAGGCGCAATTTCGAACTGAACGGCATCGACGCCGGTCGCCATCGGCTGGTTCAGGCGGACGCGCGCCGGTTTGTCCGGGACGAGGCCGCCGCCGGGCAGCGCTACGATCTGATCGTGCTCGATCCACCCAGTTTCTCGAACTCGAAACGCATGCACGGCGTGCTGGACGTACAGCGTGACCACGTGGCGCTGATCCGTGACTGCGTCGACATTCTCGCACCGGCAGGCGAGCTGCTGTTCTCGACCAACTTGCGCAGCTTCCGCCTCGACGCCGCCGCACTCGCCGGGTTGAAAAACGCCGACATCTCCGCGCAAACCGTGCCACCCGATTTCCGCAACAGGAAGATTCACAAATGCTGGCGCATTTGCAGGGGCGAGGGACGAGGGGGGAGGGGCGAGTGAAATTCAAAACCAAACATTGGAGCTGGGGATTGCAAAGAACTATTGGAGACAAATGAATGTCACTGACAATTTTTGTTTTCTGCCTTGCTTTCCCCTCGTTCCTCGCCCCTCGCCCCTCGTCCCTGTGTTAATTTCCCGCCAACCATGACCGACTACGACATGCCCGCCGATGCGGCCCAGGCGATCTCCCTGCGCGAGCAGGTAATCGCATTCTTTCACAGCGACGCCGGGTCGGATCACGACGCCGTCGAGCTGGCGGACCGCTTCGCGGCCATCGCCGCGGCCGGCAATCTGCCGGACCGGCTCGATGCGCTCGTGGGGCTGATCGCGTGGACGCGCATGGCCGATGTGGACGCCGGCACGGACGTTCCACCCGTCCGTTCCCGCCTGTTCAAGTTCGTGCAGGTAATCGAGTCGGTGCCGGCAGCGCGCCGCAGCGTGCAGGAAACTTTCGCGGAGATCCTTTCCGAAACCGAGGGCGTCAATCTGTTCGGCGACACCGGCATTCCCGGCGATCGCGGATTCCTCGCTGAGTTGGCCCAGCGGGTCGTGCGGCGGTTGCTGCCGCAGCCGAGCGACGAACACGACCTGTCGCGGCTGGTCGCGCGCCTTTATTCAGGGCGGGACGCGGTGGAGCGATTGCGCACGCTGGCGCCCGAGGCCTTCCATCGCCTCGTCGAACCCCTGGCGCCACCGGAGCGGCCGGAAATGTGGGCACCGCTGAGGACGGCGTTTACCGACGGCTTCCGGCTGCTGGCGATCCGGGTCGAGGCGCAAGGTCTGTCCGCCAAACTGCGCTCGCGCAGCCGTCCGACCACGGTGGCGAACTCGCCGTTTCACCGGATTGCCTGCGCCAGCCATGCGCTCATGGATGCATGGAAGGCCGGAGAGGACGTTTCCGCGCTATCGCAGTCCTGGCGCGGGCACGGCGCCGAGTGTCGCGAGGAAATTGCCGAAGTCACTCGTCGCCTGGAGAGCGAAGGGGTGAGTGTGGACATCGTTTACGGGATCGAGGTGCTGGAACGCTGCCTCGCGCGCATGGAAGCGATGCTCGGATTCATCGAATCGCCGCAGGGTCCGGCACGGAGCGTGGCGATTCACCGGTTGCTGATCGGGCTCATCGTCGCGGCGCACGAGGACCGCAGCGTCCGTCACCTGATCCGCGCCGACCTGCATCTGCTCCAGCGCAAGATCGTGGACCGCTCCGGCAAGACCGGCGAGAACTATGTGGCGCGCAATCTGCGCGAGTACCGCCATATCTGGTTTGCGGCCGCCGGCGGCGGGTTGCTCATGGTCCTCACCGTCGCGGTCCAGCTCAAGGTGACGCATGCCGTGTTGCCGATGTTCGTCGAAGGCATGCTCTCGGGATTGAACTACGCGGTCGGCTTCATCGTGTTGCAGCACTTCCATCTGATGCTCGCGACCAGGCAGCCGGCGATGACGGCGGCAACGCTGGCGACCCTGCTGCGCAGCCGCGACCGCACCGAGCGGCTCGACCGCGTGGTTGAGTTCACCGTGCGCATCTGCAGTTCGCAGTTTGCGGCCGCGGTGGCCAACGTGATTTTGGTGATCCTCGGGGCATTTGTTTTCAGTTACTGCTGGAATCTGGCGTTGGGCCGCGATTACCTCGGTATCAAGGAAGCCCGGCACGTGTTCCAGACGCTGAGCCCGGTCAACAGCGGCACCGTGTTCTACGCGGCGCTCACCGGCGTGATTCTGTGGCTGGCGGCGATCATCGGCGGATGGTTCGACAATTGGGCGGTGTATCAACGCCTGCCGCAGGCGATCGCCGATCACCGCTGCGGGCGGCGTCTCGGACGCAAGTGCATGGCGCGCTTTGCCGGCATCGTTTCGCGCAACATAGCGGGGTGGGGGACCAACATTTCGCTCGGCTTCCTGCTTGGCTTTACGCCGGTATTCGGGATGTTCCTGGGATTGCCGCTCGACGTGCGCCACGTGACGCTGTCGTCGGGAATGCTCGCGTTCGCCTGCGCCAGCCTCGACGGCTGGTTTACCACCGGCTGGTTCTTCCGGGCGCTTGCCGGCGTGGCGACGATGTTCGTGCTCAACCTTTCGGTAAGTTTCTTCCTGTCGCTGTACACGGCCGCGCGCGCCTACGAACTGGAACGGCGGGAAATGGCGGTGCTCGGCATGCGGCTGCTGCGGCGGCTCATGTCCAGTCCGCTGGATTTTGTGCTGCCAAGAAAACTCGCGTCGGAACAGGACGCGAGTTAGGGCCGAGGGCCGGGGTACGAGGGCCGAGTGAAATTCAAAAGCCGTCGCGTAAAGGCGTCAAGAGTGCGAGGAAAGGATAAAAAGATCGGAATCGCGATTAGCATTGGAGGTTTGCTTTTACTCGGCCCTCGGCCCTCGGCCCTGCCTTCTCGCCCTTACTTTCACCTTTCCCCTTTAACCTGCTTTTCCGCAGCACGCAGCACACAGCACGCAGCACTCGCTTTTACTCGGCCCTCGACCCTACTGCTTCTCCTGCTTCGCAGGAGAAGCAGGTTCGTCCTGCATGTCTTCCTCCTCCAGCTCGCGCAGGCTCTTCGGGCGCGGGCCGGTGTTCGAGACCGGCGGGTTGCCGTCGTAGATCAGGTATTCGCGCCGCTGAATGTAGATGTCGCGCAGGAACGTGTAACGCTCGACGCCTGATTCATCCAGAAACGTTTCCGCGCGCAGCAGATTGGCGCGCGTATTCACGATTTCGACTGCCTGCAGTCCCCAGTTGACTCGCCCTTGTTCTTCCCAGTAGTAGAAAGGACTGACCACGATGTCGACGGCAAGTCCCGAACCGTCGCGCACGTTGCTCGGTCCGAAGAAGGGCAGCACGATGTAAGGCCCGCTGCCCACACCCCAGTAACCCAGAGACTGGCCGAAATCCTCGCGGCGTTTCTCGATCCCGAGCCCGGTTGCCACGTCGATGAGTCCGCCGAGGCCGAAAAACAGATTGGTGGCGACGCGCGCGATGTCCACCGGCACCTTGGTGCCTTTGAGCTGGACCGCATCGTTGAACGTCGTAACCACCATTCCCAGGTTGTCGAAGAAGTTGGTTACGCCGGTACGCGCAAACTGCGGCAAGATCTTCTGGTATCCCTTCGCGACCGGCTTGAGCACGGCCTTGTCCAGGCCTTCGTTGAACGCGAATACCTTGCGGTTGAACCCCTCGTACGGATCGCGGGGATCGGGACCGGTTGCGCAACCTGCGAGAAAACACGCGCAGGCGAGGACGTGCGGGAGGAGGGGGCGCGGGGTCATGATGCCTTCCATTATGGCGGGCGGCGGGATTATATCGCGGCACCCGGTGGCCAATTAGAACATTATTCTGGTTTGCAAAACCCGCCTGCTTGCGTCACGATATTCGCCCCCGGCCGGCCGGGCCGTCATTCGAGCAAGTCACGGACAAAAAGGATCGAACTCCATGGATCTCGGCATCAAAGGAAAATCTGCCCTGGTGTGCGCCGGCAGCAAAGGACTCGGCAAGGGATGCGCCTTCGCGCTGGCGCGCGAAGGCGTCAACGTCACCATCGTCGCGCGTGGCCGCGAAGCGCTGGAAGCGACCGCGAACGAAATCCGCAAGTCCACCGGCGTCAAGGTGAACATCGTCGCCACCGATATCACCACCGAGGCCGGTCGCAAGGAAGCGCTTGCCGCCTGCCCGAATCCCGACATCCTGGTCAACAATGCCGGCGGGCCGCCGGCGGGCGATTTCCGCGACTTTTCCCGTGGCGACTGGATCAAGGCGATCGACGCCAACATGCTGACCCCGATCGAGCTGATCAAGGCCACCGTGGACGGCATGATCGCGCGCAAGTTCGGGCGCATCGTCAACATCACCTCCGCCGCGGTCAAGGCGCCGATCGACATCCTGGCGCTGTCCAACGGGGCGCGATCCGGGCTCACCGGATTTGTCGCCGGCGTTGCCCGCAAGACGGTGGCGCACAACGTCACCATCAACAACATCCTGCCGGGCATGTTCGAAACCGAAACCCTGCGCAAGCGCAGCGAAGCGGCCGCCAAGATGCAGGGCAAGACCATGGAAGAAATCCACCAGTCGCGCATGAAGACCGTTCCCGCCGGGCGCTTCGGCAATCCGGACGAGTTCGGCGCGCTGTGCGCCTACGTCTGCAGCGCCCAGGCCTCCTACATCACCGGGCAGAATTTCCTCATCGATGGCGGAGCGTATCCGGGGACGTTCTGACAGAACGTTCCCGGCGTGACGACGTGACGAACGTGACGAGGGAAAAACTATCCAGAAGGAACTGGAGACACTAAGACCGATAGGTAAATAATGTTTAATCCGTTTTCCGTCACGATCGTCACGACCGTAACGTCGTCACGACCCACTGCCATTCACGAAACGCGAGGTTTCCAGTGAACGCACCAAGGGACAACACTTTCACGCTATCGCTCAAAGACCAGAAACTTTTCCGCCAGCAGGGTTACATCAACGGCCAATGGCGGGATGCCGACTCGAAGGCAACAATCAACGTCACCAATCCCGCCGACGGCTCGGTGATCGGCACCATTCCCAGGATGGGAGCGGCGGAAACACGCCGTGCCATCGAAGCGGCGAACGCCGCGCTGCCGGCGTGGCGCGCGAAACTGGCCAAGGAGCGCGCCAACATCCTGCGCAAGTGGTTCGAGCTGATGATCGCCAACACCGACGATCTCGCGCTGATCATGACCACCGAGCAGGGCAAGCCGCTGGCCGAAGCCAGGGGCGAAATCGCCTACGCGGCCTCCTTCATCGAATGGTTCGCCGAGGAAGCCAAGCGCGTTTACGGCGACGTGATCCCGCAGCACCAGGCCGACAAGCGCCTGGTGGTCATCAAGCAGCCGGTCGGCGTGTGCGGCCTGATCACGCCGTGGAATTTCCCGGCGGCGATGATCACCCGTAAGGCGGCGCCGGCGCTCGCCGTAGGCTGCACGGTGGTGATCAAGCCGGCTACCCAGACGCCTTTCTCCGCGTTTGCGCTGGCCGAACTGGCTGAGCGCGCAGGCATCCCCAAGGGTGTCATCAACATCGTCAGCGGCAGCGCGAAGGAAATCGGCGGCGAGCTTACTTCGAACACGACGGTGCGCAAGATCAGCTTCACCGGTTCCACCGAAGTCGGGTCGTTGCTGATGAAGCAAAGCGCGGAGACGATCAAGAAAGTCTCGCTCGAACTCGGCGGCAACGCGCCGTTCCTGGTGTTCGATGACGCGGACATCGACGCGGCGGTCGAAGGCGCGATGATTTCCAAGTACCGAAACAACGGTCAGACCTGCGTTTGCGCCAACCGCATCCTGGTGCAGGACGCCGTGTACGACAGGTTCGCCGCCAAACTCGTCGAGAAGGTGAGGGCGCTCAAGGTTGGCCGCGGTACCGACGCCGGCGTCAACATCGGTCCGCTGATCGACCAAAACGCGGTGGCGAAGGTCGAGGAGCACATCCAGGACGCGGTTTCCAAGGGCGCGAAGATCGTGGTCGGCGGCAAGAAACACGCGCTCGGCGGTCTGTTTTTCGAGCCCACCGTGCTCACCGGCGTGAACACCTCCATGAAGGTGACCAGGGAGGAAACCTTCGGGCCGGTGGCGCCGCTGTTCCGCTTCAAGACCGAGGAAGAAGGCGTGGCCATGGCCAACGACACCGAGTTCGGGCTGGCTTCCTATTTCTATGCCCGCGACATCGGCCGCATCTGGCGCGTCGGCGAAGGCATCGAGTCCGGCATGGTCGGCGTCAACACCGGGCTCATTTCCAACGAAGTCGCGCCCTTCGGCGGTGTGAAGCAATCCGGCATCGGCCGGGAGGGATCGAAGTACGGCATCGAGGAATATCTGGAAATCAAATACCTCTGTATCGGCGGACTGTGACCGTCGGAGAAAAAAGTTAAAAGTGAAAAGGTAAAAGGTAAAAGGTAAAAGTCGAGTCAAGGGCCCTCGTTGCCTTTGAGCGAGTTTACTTTCACCTTTCAACTTTAACCTCGCGCCTGGTTTCTCGTGCCTTTCAACCAACCCGCCCCCGAACTCGGCAATCAATACTCGGACGATCGCGTGCTGCGCTCCTACCTGGCGCGCGCACTCCCCGCCGGGGTGCTGGCGGCGAT
>JBGQGT010000016.1:0-13151 GCA_041497595.1 Gammaproteobacteria bacterium | reverse complement strand
CGCCCGGGGTGCAACGCCGGGTGCATAACCGGCTCGAAACGCGCGCGCCTGGGCGCGATCAGCGTTTCCAGGTCGTTCTTGACGTCGAAGAAATCGACGCCGCGCGCCGGAACGCCCCACTGTTCCTCGACCGCAGTGCCATACGCAACTGCCGCCACGCGCATCGGCTGGCGGATCCCGGCGACATCCAGTTCGCCGTCCCTGACGGCGGGATCGCGCAGGAACGCCCGCCCCACCTCGAACGCACGCACCCGCTCCAGTTTGCGGTTCAGATTGTAGGCAACGTTCGCCACCAGCCCGCCGATCAACGTGGAACGCATGACCGCCATCTGGCTGGCGATCGGGTTGAGCAACCGGAGCGGATCGGCATTGCCGGCAAAATCCGCCTCCCAGGAGGCATCCACGAAACTGTAGTTGACCACTTCCTGGTATTCGGCGGCCGCCATCTGCAGCCGCAGGTCGTGCAGCGTGCGCCGGCCCTCGGAATTGGGCAACATCGCGCTCGGCGCCACCGGGGGCTGCGCGGGAATGCGTTCGAAGCCATACAGCCGCGCCACTTCCTCGATCAGGTCTTCCTCGATTTCGATGTCGAAGCGGTACGAAGGCGGGGTGACCAGAAAGACTTCCTCGGCGCCCGCGCCCTCGCGCCGGACCGCAAGGTTCAGACGCCTGAAGATGTCGGCCATATCCTCCGCGCCTACCGGCACGCCGATGACCTTGCGCGCGCGCGCCACCCGCATGCGCACCGGGCGGCGCTGCGGCAACTGCGCCACGGTGTCGTCCACCGACCCGGAATCTCCGCCGCAAATATCCAGGATCAGCCGGCTGGCACGCTCGATGCCGTCGACGTTGTTGTTGAAGTCGACGCCGCGTTCGAACCGATGCGAGGCGTCGCTGACAAAGTTGTAGCACCGCGCGCGTCCGGCGATCGCATCCGGAAAGAAGAACGCGGCCTCGAGGAAGACGTTGCGGGTTTCCAGGTCCGCCTTGGTGCTGTCCCCACCCATGATGCCCGCCAGCCCGATCGGCCCGCTGGCATCGGTGATCGCCAGCACGCTCTCGTCGATCTCCACGACCTGCTCGTTGAGCAGTTTGAGTTTCTCGCCCTTGCGGCCGAAGCGCACGTCGATACCGCCGCTGAGCTTGTCCAGGTCGTAGACGTGCAGCGGCCGGCCCAGTTCGAGCATCACGTAATTGGTGACGTCCACCAGCGCCGAAACCGAACGCTGCCCGGCGCGCTCCAGCCGCTGCTTCATCCACTCCGGCGTGGGCGCCTTGGCGTTGACGTTGTGGATCACCCGCCCGGTGAAGCGCCCGCATCCCTTCGGATCGGAAATCCGCACCGGGAACCTGGCGTCGTTCGTGGCGGGTACGGGATGCGTGTCCGGAGGGTTCAGCGGCGCAGCGGTAAGCGCCGCGACTTCGCGCGCCACGCCAAGCACCGACAGGCAATCCGCGCGGTTGGGCGTGAGCTTGATCGTCAGCACCTTGTCATCCAGAGCCAGCACCTCCCGCACGTCGCTTCCCGGCGCTGCATCCCCGTAAATTACCAGCAGACCGCTGTGATCGTCCGAAAGCCCGAGTTCACCTGCCGAACACAGCATGCCGCGACTTTCCACTCCGCGCATGGTCGCGGCCTTGATTTCGAACGGTTTGTCCGCCGATGCGCCCGGCAGCCTCGCGCCGACCAGCGCACACGGCGCCTTCATCCCCGCGGCCACGTTGGGCGCGCCGCAGACGATTGCCAGCGGCTGTCCGCCGCCGACGTCGACCCGGCACACCGTCAGTTTGTCCGCGTTCGGGTGTTTCTCGACGCTGAGCACCCGGCCCACCACCACTCCGGTGAAGGGCGGCGCCACGCTGACGCTGCTCTCCACCTCCAGGCCCGACATGGTCAGCAGATGCGCGAGCGCGCCCGTGGTCAACGGCGGATCGACCAGCGTGCGCAACCATTTTTCCGAGAACTGCATTTGTGCCTTTTAATGGATCTTCTTCGCGATGCTGGTGTCTTGGCGGTTCAATTGAATTGCTTGAGGAAGCGCAGATCGTTTTCGAAGAACAGCCGCAGGTCGTTGATGCCATAGCGCAGCATTGTCAGCCGCTCGAGCCCGCTGCCGAAGGCGAATCCGATGTAGCGCTCCGGGTCGAGGCCGAAGTTGCGCACGACGTTGGGATGCACCTGCCCGGCTCCGGAAATTTCCAGCCAGCGGCCCTCGAGCGGCCCGCCGGGAAACGCCATGTCGATCTCGGCGGAGGGCTCGGTAAACGGAAAAAACGAGGGGCGGAAGCGCACCTGCAGGTCGTCGGTCTCGAAGAAGCGGCGCAGGAAATCGGTGTAAACGCCCTTCAGATCCGCAAAACTGATGTGTTCGTCTATCCACAGCCCCTCGACCTGGTGAAACATCGGCGAGTGGGTCGCATCCGAATCCACGCGGTAGGTGCGGCCCGGCGCGATCACCTTGATCGGCGGCTTGCGCGCGCGCGCGTAACGCACCTGGATCGGGCTGGTGTGGGTACGCAGCAGCAATCCTCCCTCGACGTAAAAGGTGTCATGCATCGAGCGGGCGGGATGGTTCTCGGGTTGATTGAGCGCGGTGAAGTTGTACCAGTCGGTTTCGATTTCCGGGCCGTCGGCGACATCGAATCCCACCGAGCGAAAAATGCCTTCGATGCGCTGCCAGGTACGGATAACCGGGTGAATGCCGCCGCGGCCGCGGCCTCGCCCCGGCAGCGTGACGTCCAGGGCTTCCTGCGACAGGTGGGCTTCGAGCGACTGCGCCTGGATGGACTCGCGGCGCGCGGCGAGAAGCGCCTCAACCTTCTCCTTTGCCTGATTGATCAGCGCACCGGCGCTTGGGCGTTCCCCGGCGGGCAGCTTGCCGAGACCTTTCAGTTGTTCGGTGAGCGCGCCGGTCTTTCCCAGGAAGCGCGCCTTCGTCTGCTCCAGTTGTGCGAGATCGGTAACCCGCTCGAACGCGGATTTGGCATCGGCGACGATCTTTTCCAGGTTGTCCATGGGTCACTGCCGTCCGGTGAATAAAAAAAGGAGGCCCTGAAGCCTCCTTTTTCGCTGCTTGTCCGAATCAGGCACCGAGGCTGGCTTTCGCCTGACTCGCAATCCTTTCAAAAGCCTGTTTGTCGAATACGGCAATGTCGGCGAGCACCTTGCGGTCCACCTCGATCGATGCCTTCTTCAGGCCGTTGATCAGCGTGCTGTAGGTCAAGCCGAATTCGCGTGCCGCGGCGTTGATGCGCACGATCCACAGCGCGCGGAAATCACGCTTTTTCTGTCGGCGGTCACGGTAGGCATACTGCCCGGCCCGCATCACCGCCTGTTTGGCGATACGGTAGACATTGCCGCGGCGGCCGCGGAAACCCTTGGCTTTGGCGAGGACCTTCTTGTGCCGCGCGTGCGCGGTTACTCCGCGTTTGACTCTTGGCATGGCTGTCCCCCTTACGCGTACGGAAGCATGGCACGGATATGCCCGTGGTCCGATGCCTTCACGGCAGTCGTGCCGCGCAGATGGCGCTTGCGCTTGGTCGACTTCTTGGTAAGGATGTGGCGCAGGTTCGCCTGCGAGCGTTTGAAGCGGCCGTTACCCAGCGCGCGGAAGCGCTTGGCTGCACCGCTTTTGGTCTTCATCTTGGGCATGAATCAACTCCTTTGTTCTAGCCTGACGCCGGGTGGCCGCAGGCGGCGCTTTGGAACCCGGACATCACTTGTTTGACAACGGTGACTAGTGATTGGCAATCGGTAATTGGCAAGAAGCATTCGCCGATTCCACTGGACACCAGTCACTAATTACCAATCACGAATCACTTTTTCTTGGGCGACAGCACCATGACCATCTGCCGGCCCTCCATCTTCGGAAACTGCTCGACCGCGCCGTAGGGCTCGAGGTCTGCCTTCACGCGCTCCAGCAGTTTGACGCCGAATTCCTGATGCGCCATTTCACGGCCGCGAAAACGCAACGTCACCTTGGTCTTGTCGCCTTCTTCGAGGAAACGGATCAGGTTGCGCAGCTTGATCTTGTAATCGCCTTCGTCGGTGCCGGGCCGGAACTTCACTTCCTTGACCTGGATCTGTTTCTGCTTGAGCTTCGCCTCGTGCCTTTTCTTGGCTTCGCTGTACTTGAACTTGCCGAAATCCATCAGCCGGGCAACCGGCGGTTTTGCGGTAGGTGCGATTTCCACCAGGTCGATTTCCAGTTCCTCCGCCATGGCATTCGCCTGGGCGAGGCTGACAATCCCGATTGGCTCACCCTTGATACCGATGAGCCGGACCTCCGGCGCAGTGATCTCGCCGTTGATCCTGACGTCCTTATCCTGAGCTATGAGCAGACCTCCATCAAAAAATTAAGCCGTACTTCCCGCATGGGGCAGCTCGGATCTCAGCCGTGCGACAAAGGCGTCGGACGACATCTGGCCGAGATCAGCACCCCCCCGGGTACGCACGGCAACGGCGTTTGCAGCGACCTCCCTATCCCCGACGATCACCTGATAAGGCAGCTTCTGCAAACTATGTTCGCGAATTTTATAGGTAATTTTCTCGTTTCTCAAGTCCGCAAAGGCGCGTAGCCCAGCCGCCTTGAGGCGCTCGGCCACCGCGCCGGCATATTCAGCCTGGTGTTCGGAGATGTTCATGACCACCACCTGCTGCGGAGCCAGCCATAGCGGCATCGCCCCGGCGTGGTTCTCGATCAGGATGCCGATAAAGCGCTCCAGCGATCCCAAAATCGCCCGGTGGAGCATAACCGGCGTCTTCCTGCTGTTATCTTCGGCGATGTACTCGGCGCCCAGCCGGTTCGGGAGCTCGAAATCGATCTGCAGGGTGCCGCACTGCCAAACCCTGCCGATCGAGTCTTTGAGCGAAAACTCGATCTTCGGACCATAGAACGCGCCCTCTCCGGGGTTGAGGTCCCATTTGAGGCCCTTGGCGTCCAGCGCCGCCTTCAGCGCCGCTTCGGCCCGGTCCCAGGTCTCGTCTGAACCGATGCGTTTGACCGGCCGGGTCGACAGCGTGATCGGGATTTCGTTGAAACCGAAGTCGGCGTAGACCTTCTGCAGCAACTCGATGAACGCCGATGCCTCTCCCTGTACCTGGTCCTCGGTGCAGAAAATATGCGCGTCGTCCTGGGTGAATCCGCGCACCCGCATGATCCCGTGCAATGCCCCGGACGGCTCGTTGCGATGGCAGGCGCCGAACTCGGCGAGCCGCAGCGGCAGGTCGCGGTAGCTCTTGATGCCCTGGTTGAAGATCTGCACGTGTCCCGGGCAGTTCATCGGCTTCACCGCGTAGTCGCGCTTCTCCGACTCGGTGGTGAACATCAGTTCGCGATAGTTCTCCCAGTGCCCGGATTTTTCCCAGAGCACGCGGTCCATCACCTGCGGGGTGCGCACTTCCCGGTAGCCGTGCCGCGACAGCGTTTCGCGCATGTACTGCTCGACCTGCTGCCAGATGGCCCAGCCCTTGGGATGCCAGAACACCATCCCGGGCGCCTCGTCCTGGAGATGGAACAGGTCGAGCTGCCTGCCGAGCTTGCGGTGATCGCGTTTTTCCGCCTCCTCAATCCGGAACAAATAGGCGTCGAGATCTTCCTTCTTCGCCCAGGCAGTGCCGTAGACCCGCTGCAGCATTTCGTTCTTCGAGTCGCCGCGCCAGTATGCCCCGGCGACCTTGAGCAGCTTGAAGACCTTGAGCTTGCCGGTGGAGGGCACGTGCGGGCCGCGGCACAGGTCGGTGAAGTTGGCCTGGGTATAGAGGGAAATCGCCTCTTCGCCGGGGATCGCCTCGATGATCTGCGCCTTGTAGTGTTCGCCCTGGTTCTTGAAAAAGCTGATCGCCTCGGAGCGATCCCATACCCTCCGCTCGACCTCGATGTCGCGCTTGGCGATTTCCGCCATGCGCTTTTCGATCGCGGCAAGGTCCTCGGGGGTGAACGGGCGCCTATAGGCAAAATCGTAGTAGAAGCCGTCCTCGATGACCGGGCCGATGGTGACCTGCGCGTCGGGATAGAGTTCCTTGACCGCGTGGGCCAGCAGGTGCGCGGTCGAGTGGCGCAGGATCTCCAGCCCGTCGGGATCCTTGTCGGTGACCACCGCGAGGTCAGCGTCCCGGTCTATCAGGTACGAGGTGTCGACCAGTTTGCCGTCGACGCGGCCGGCGAGCGCGGCACGCGCCAGTCCCGCGCCGATCGAAGCTGCCGCTTCGGCGACCGTGACCGGCTTGTCGAACGTCTTTTGCGAACCGTCTGGCAATCGGACGATGGGCATGGTTGGTGGTCTGGCCCGGTGTAAAAAAAAGTGCGGCCGAACCGCACTTTTTCGTTAAGGGAAAAACAGGTTCAGCGACGATACCGCATCGGCCCGGTCGTGCAAGTTCGGATACCCACTTTTCCTCTGTTTCCCGCGGCAGTTGGTAGGCGCGATTGGACTCGAACCAACGACCCCCACCATGTCAAGGTGATGCTCTAACCAGCTGAGCTACGCGCCTAATGAAGGGCGGATTCTAGCCCAAAGGATAGGCCCGTTCAAACTTCTTATCGGCGCCGCGCCGACTCCACGCCGGGAACGTCCCGGACCAGCGCGAGCAGGCGCTTGAGTTGCGGCAAGCCCTCCACTTCCAGAGTGAACGCGATCCTGGCGTTGAGATCGTGGCTCATCGACTTGCTGCTGGTGACCCGCACTTTCTCGCGCGTGAAGATATCGAGAATGTCGCGCAGCAGCGCAGGGTGAGCACCGGCGATGATCTCCACGTCCACCGGGAAGCGGGCTTCCCCGGTCTTTCCCCAATTGGCCGCGATCAGGCGTTCGGCCGCCAGGCGCGCGACGTTGCTGCAATCCCGCCGGTGCACCGTCACCCCGCGTCCACGTGTGACGAAACCGACGACGGGGTCCGGTGGCGCGGGCTTGCAGCAGCGCGCCAGAACGGTGAGCAGTTTGTCTACGCCGACGATCAGTATTGCGCCGGCGCCGGGCCTGGCCGGCGATGGCGCCTTGGCCCCGGCTGCCGGTGCAAGCGGGAGTTCTTCTGCGCCGAGCGCGGACTGCAGTTGCCGCGGCGTCACCTCGGCGCGGCCGAATGCGGCAAACAACTCCTCCACCCTGGCGAAGTTCAGCCGCGCCGCCAGTTCATCGAGGTTCTGGCCGCTCTTGCCGAGACGATGCAGCTCCCGTTCCAGCACGGCGCGGCCGTGGGCGGTCGCCTCCTCGAGCTGCTGCGAGTTGAACCACTGCCGAACCTTGGCGCGCGCGCGGTTGCTCTTGAGGTAGCCGAGCGCGGGATTGAGCCAGTCGCGCGACGGGCCGCCTTCCCTGGCGCTGATAATTTCCACCCGCTGGCCGTTGGACAGCGCGTAGGTCAGCGGCACGATCTGGCCGTTGACTTTGGCGCCGCGGCAGCGATGGCCGAGCTCGGAGTGCACGTGATAGGCGAAGTCGACAGGCGTGGCGCCACGCGGCAGGTCGATGACCCGCCCTTGCGGGGTCACCACATAGACGCTGTCCTGGAACAGCTCGGTCTTGAAGTATTCGGCCAGCTCGCCCGCGTCCGCGAGTTCATCGCGCCAATCGAGGATCCGGCGCAGCCAGGCGATGCGATCGTCGAACGCGGCGTCGCCCTTGACCGCTTCCTTGTAGCGCCAGTGGGCGGCGACGCCGAGCTCGGCGTGCTGGTGCATCTCGTGAGTGCGGATCTGCACTTCCAGCACCTTGCCTTCCGGCCCCACTACGGCAGTATGCACTGACCGGTAGTCATTGGCCTTGGGCTTGGCGATGTAATCGTCGAACTCGCGCGCAACCGGGGTCCACAGGTTATGCACCAGGCCGAGCACGGCGTAGCACTCCTTCACGTCGTTCACCAGCACCCGCACCGCGCGCACGTCGAACAGATCTTCCAGCCCCACGCCCTTGCTCTGCATCTTGCGCCAGATGCTGTAGATGTGCTTCGGCCGACCCGCGACTTCGCCGGCGATGCCGGCGGCTGCGAGTTCCGCGCGCAGCAACTGGACCACGTTGGTGATGTAGGTCTCGCGATCCACGCGCTTCTCGTCCAGCTGGCGCGCGAGATTTTTGTAGGTGTGCGGCTCGAGGCAGCGGAACGCCAGATCTTCCAACTCCCACTTGATCTGCCACACGCCGAGCCGGTTGGCGAGTGGCGCGAACAGGTCCATGGTATCGCCTGCAGCGTTCTCGCGAGCCTGAGCGTCGCCAGTTGCGGCCAGCTCCCGCAACAGTTGCACCTGATCGGCCAGCTTGATCAGCACCACCCGCACGTCCTGGACCATTGCCAGCAGCATCTTGCGCAGCGACTCAAGCTGCGCCGCCCGGTCGGCCTGGCGGGGACCGGACCCGACCCGTCCGCGCAGCACCTGGATCTGCGCCATGCTCGCCACGCCTTCCACCAACGCGGCAATCGCAGGCCCGAAGTGCGCCCCCAGGGGCTCGCGCTGTGCACGCGACGACACCTGCACACCGAGCAGCAACGTCGCTGCGATGGCTTCCCCGTCGACGCGCAGCGCGCTGAGTATGCCGACGGCGGCGCGCACGTGCTCGATCCAGCGCGTACCCGCCGGATGCAGGCTCTCAGCGTAGTACTCCTGCGCCCAGAGGTCGGCGCGCGCCACCAGTTCGCGCTCAGTCTGCGACAGGCGGACCGTCACCACCTCCAGCCATTTGGCGGATGCGGTATCGCGGGCGAATTCCCTGACCTTGACCATGTACCGATAACCGAAATCAACGACCTTGCCAGTAACGCCGTTCGAGCTGCCTCCAGCGCGACGTTTCGATCCCTGAACTGGCCATTCTGACCAGCACCGCCCCGGCCATATCGGTGCGAACCAGTTCACTGCCCTGTTCGCGGTAACGGCGCACCACGGCCGGGTGCGGATGGCCGAAACGGTTGCGGTATCCGACCGAAAAGACGACCAGCCGCGGCGCCACCGCGCGCACGAATTCCGGCGTGGAGGAAGTGCGGCTGCCATGATGGGGTGCGATCAGCACGTCGGCGGACAAACGCCCCGAAGAATTGCGCAGCAGCCCGATTTCGCTGCGTCGTTCGATGTCGGCCGGCAGCAGCACGGCTCCGTAGGGCGAAACGATCCTGAGCACGCAACCGCGATCGTTGTCTTTGAGATCGAAGTCATTATAACTTTCGGCGTCGGGATGCAGCATTTCGAAGGCCACGCCGTCCCACTCCCAGCGCTCTCCCGTGCTGCACCGCCGTCGGTGTGCCGCTGCTTCGCTGATTGGATGAACCTCGGACAGGGGGGAGGACAACCACTGCACCGGCATCGCCTGCAACACCGCCAACGCCCCGCCGCTGTGGTCGAGATCGTCGTGACTGACGATGACGCCGTCCAGGCGGCGTACGCCGCTTGCGCGCAGATAAGGCATCACGATGCGTTCGCCGGCGCTCACCTGATCCGAAAATGCCGGCCCGGTGTCGTAGAGCAGCGCGTGCCGCTGGGTGCGCGCCACCACCGCCAACCCCTGCCCGACATCGAGTACGGTCAGCCACAGCTCGCCGGACGAGGGCCGCGGCGGCAACGACAGGAACAGCGGCAGCATGAATCCGGCACCCACCCAGCGTGCCGGAAAACCCCGCGGCAGCAGCATCCACAGCGCGCCGAGCATCGCCAGCGGCACTGCCCAGGAAAGCGGTGCATGTTGCTGCCAGGCCGCGTCGGGTACACGGTCCAGCGTTTCCAGCACGCTCATGCAAAGCGCCATGACCGCGTGCGCGGCGTGCGCAAGCCAATCGAACGGCACAACGGCGGCGAGCAGCGTGAGCGGCACCACGACCAGACTCACCAGCGGAATCGCAACCGCATTTGCGATCGGCGACACTAGCGACACCTGCTGAAACATCGCCAGCAACAGCGGCACCAGCGCCAGCGTGACCGCCCACTGGGTCCGCGCCCACGCGCCCAGCCAGGAAAACCGGCCGATGCGGCCGCCACCGGCCAGCATGATCACCGCGACCGCGCCGAAAGACAGCCAGAACCCGGCGGAAATCACCGCCATGGGATCGAGGACGATCACCAGCGCCGCCGCCGCTGCCAGCACCGCAAGCGGTCGCGTCATCCAACCCAGCCAGAGCGCCACTGCCACGATCGCCAGCATGAAAACGGTACGCTGCGCCGGCACCTCGAATCCCGACAGTGCCGCATAGGCAAGCGCGGCCGCAAATCCGGCGGTGGCGGCTGCGCGTACTGCGGGCAGGCGCAGGGTCAGCGTTTCCGACCGGCGCCACAAACGCAACGCCAGCAAGTACGCCAGGCTCGCGACCATGGTGATGTGCAGCCCGGAAATGCTCATCAGATGATTGACGCCGGTGCGCGTGAAAACGCGCCATTGCGACGGCGGAATGGCGCGCTGGTCGCCCACCGCAAGGGCAACGATCACCCCGGCGTAAGACCGCCCATCGAGCGCACGCAGCAGTCTGGCGCGCATCGCTTCGCGCGTGCGCTCCAGAACATATGCAGGACGGTTCACCCGCGCAACGATCAGCGCTGCCGGCGCATCGGCTCTCACGTATCCGACCGCGCGTATGCCGCGCTCCAGCATCCACGCCTCGAAATCGAATCCGCCCGGATTGGCGTTGCCTCGGGGGCGACGCAGGCGCGCGCTCAGGCGCCAGCGTTGTCCCGGGTGTAGGTCTGGAACCTGCGCGGTATCGCCAGACAGATACCAGGTGAGGGAAATCCGTGGGGGCACTTCGGCACCCGGCGTATACACCTTTTCAACAACGAAGACGAAGCGCACCCCGCGCTCGGCAGGCTGGGTCATTTCGGCGATGACCCCCGACAACTCGATATCGCGCCCTTCCCATAGTTCCGGCAGCGCTTGTGCAAGACTCCAGTGCCCGATCGCTGCCGACCAGAAGAACCCGGCGATCGCGAAAGCAGCCACGGCAGCGGCGCGTGCCGCCATCCCTGCGGCTGCACCATTTTTGCGCGCAGCGAGCAGCCACAGCGCCGCCAAAGGAACCAGTACCGCCGCGCCGGTCAAATCAGGGAGCAGGGGCTGTTGATGCAGCCACCAGGCGCCCGCAATCAGGGCGGCAACGTTAAGGATCATAGGGAGCGGTTCCGGTACAATTCGCCACCTTCATGCCACGCAAGTTTTTTCGCAAGTACCTGCCAACCCACGAAAGCGTCCGCCAGAACCGGCACATTCGTTTTTTCGGCACGGCGTTGCATCACCCCAACCTGTGGCACCTGAACCGCAAGTCGGTGGCGGGCGGCACGGCCGTTGGACTGTTCTGCGGATTGGTGCCGGGACCGCTGCAAATGCTTTCGGCCGCGCTGCTCGCGATCCTGTTCCGCGTTAATCTGCCCGTGGCCGTGATCCTCACCTGGTACACCAATCCGTTCACCATCGTTCCGCTTTATTACATCGCCTACAAGCTGGGCATGTTCGTCACCGGCGGTAACGGCCATGTCCTTCCCGGTGGCGATCTGGATCTGCTCACGCTGCCGATCGTGGAATGGATACCGGCGCTGTTCCACTGGCTGGCTGCGATGGGCAAGCCGTTCCTGCTCGGCCTGTTCCTGCTCGCCCTGATTCTCGCTGTCTCCGGCTATCTGCTGGTGATCGCTGCGTGGCGGGTGCACGTCATCCTGTCGTGGAAAAAGCGCCGGCGCATGCGTAGTTTCGCAGCAAGAAAATGACAGACGCGGCGCGTTCTGTTGCGTGCCGGGATTGGCGTGTATACTCGAATCAGGTGCGTACGCTCCCTCTATGACGTCCGACTCGGCAGCCAGGCGACCATCTGTTGAATGTTGACGCCATCCTACTGGAATGATGCCACTCGCGATCTGGCGAGCCGCGATTCCGTTCTGAAAGTGCTGATCCGCAACCATGAAGGGCGGCAGTTGCAGAACCGCGGCGACGCCTTCATGACGCTGGCACGCTCCATCATCGGCCAGCAGATATCGGTGCAGGCGGCGGAAAGCGTGTGGCAGAAACTGCTGGAATCGGTCGGATCGCTCGGACCGGCGACCATCGCGCGCATGGATCCGTCGAAACTGCGTGCCTGCGGATTGTCCAGCAAGAAGTCCACTTATCTGATCGACCTGGCCGAGCATTTTCTCGACGGCTCGCTGGAGATCGAGCGCTGGAGCGACCACGATGACGAGCAACTGATCGCCGAGCTCACCAGGGTCAAGGGAATCGGGCGCTGGACCGCGGAGATGTTCCTGATCTTTTTCATGATGCGCCCGAACATCCTGCCGGTGGACGACATCGGATTGCAGCGCGCCATGGGCCTGCACTACAACAACGGCAAACCGCTCTCGAAGCTGAAGATGCGCCAGATCGCCAACGAGTGGCAACCGTGGCGCACCGTGGCCACGTGGTATCTGTGGCGCTCGCTCGATCCGATACCGGTCGAATATTAGGTCCGAGGTACGAGGGCCGAGGTTCGAGTAGTTCCTGACTCGGCCCTCGCACCTCGGCGCTCGGCCCTATCCTAGCTTTCCGTCCTCCAGCCGCAGCGTTCGCTGCATCTTTGCCGCAATCGTCGGATCGTGAGTTACCACCACGAAACTGGTGGCGAAATCGCGATTCAGGTCGAGCATCAGGTCCAGCATGCCTTCCGCAGTGTGGCGATCGAGGTTGCCGGTGGGCTCGTCGGCGAGCACGCAGGCCGGTTCGGTGACCAGCGCGCGCGCCAGCGCCGCACGCTGGCGTTCGCCCCCGGAAAGTTCTCCCGGCGTGTGCGTCATGCGTGCGCCCAGGCCAACCCGCTGCAGAATCCCGGCCGCGCGCTTGCCGGCAGTCGCCGGGCCAAGGCGCCTGATCAGCAGCGGCATCGCCACGTTCTCCAGCGCGGTGAACTCCGGCAATAAATGATGGAACTGGTAGACAAAGCCGAGTGCGCGGTTACGCAACCTTCCCTTTTCCTTCTCGCTCAACGAGTCCAGCCGGTGGCCGAGCACGGTGACCTCTCCCGCGCTCGCAGCGTCGAGCCCGCCGAGCAGGTGCAGCATCGTGCTTTTGCCCGAGCCCGACGCACCGACGATCGCCACCGTTTCGCCACGCGCGACGTCGATGTCGATGCCCAACAACACCGGGACCGCGTACTCGCCCTGGCGGAAGGTCTTCTGCAGGTTGCGGCAGGAGAGAACGACCTCACTCATAGCGCAGGG
>JBGQGT010000015.1:0-13363 GCA_041497595.1 Gammaproteobacteria bacterium | reverse complement strand
GGGAGAGCCGCCTACGGCGACGGGTTTGCCGCGCAATGACGGGTCCTCGCGTTGCTCGACGGATGCCTAAAAGGCGTCCAGGTCGAGGTGGTTGATCTTGCGCTGCGTGGCGGACACAAATGCCAGTTTAGCGCCGCCCGGTCCCAAGCCTGCTTTCGGATATCACCCCAATGGCACTACCGTAAGCCGCTTATCTCTTCATAAGCTCCTTCCTCGCGAGCGGGTGAACGTTGGGATGGGGGCATGCTTGCCGTGCATTTGCAGGATTCACCCCCACCCTAACCCTGCTTCGCTTCAAGTGTTCCCTTGTCCCCCGCAAGCAGGGGAGGGAATCAAATTTCCTTACGGTAGTGCCATGGGGGTATCGCCCTTGTTTTGTATTTAACTTGACAGTTAATTAACCATAACATAAATTAAGAGCCATGGACCAGTTGACCGATACCTTTGCCGCTCTCGCAGACCCGACCCGCCGCGCGATCCTCGCCCGTCTTGCCAAGGGCGAGGCGACCGTCGGCGAACTTGCCGAACCGTTCGATATCTCGCTGCCCGCCGTGTCGCGCCATTTGCGCGTGCTCGAGGGCGCGCGCCTGATCGAGCGGCGCGTGGATGCCCAGTGGCGGATGTGCAGCCTGAATGCCGAACCACTGCAGGAGGCATCGGAATGGATCGAGTTCTTCCGCCGCTTCTGGGAAGGCCGGCTCGACCGCATTGCGGAATATCTGGAGAAGACCAAACCGAAGGGGAGGAAAAAATGAGCAGCGAAAAACTCACGATTAACCGAACGTTCAACGATTCGCGCGAGCGCGTATTCGATGCTTTCACCAGGAAGGACGCGATCCAGGCATGGTACGGGCCCGAGGGCTTCACCGTCCCGAGCGTCGCGATCGACCCAAAGCCGGGCGGCAAGTACCGCATCGAGATGCACTCGCCGGAAGGATCGGTGCACGTCATCACCGGGCAGTTCCGTGAAGTGAGCCGGCCGGAAAAACTGGTGTTCACCTGGGCCTGGCTCGACGGCGCCGGCGTCGGCCCGGAGTCGTTGGTGACGCTGACTTTCAAGGACAAGGGCGGCAGCACGGAAATGACGCTCGTACATTCTGGGTTCGCCACTGTCGAGGCGCGCGATGCGCACAACGGCGGCTGGACCTCGAGCTTGGATTGCCTGACCGCGATGCTGGCGGGCAAGCCGCAGCCGGTCGAGGCGCGGCCCACGATAATCGGCGATCCGCGCAGCACGCACGTGCGCAGCGCGCGCATGGCATTCGCTGAAAAAGGCATCGCTTATGCGCTCGATCCACGGCCGCCGCATACCCTGGCGGTCGAGGCGATCCATCCTCTCGGCAAGATCCCGGCGTTCCGCTCCGGCAAGCTTCAGCTCTTCGAGACCAGCGCGATCATGCGCTACGTAGACGAGGCCTTTCCGGGACCGCGGCTGATGCCGGAGACGCCCGCCGACCGCGCCCGCAGCGAGCAATGGATCAGCTGCGTGCACTGTTACTTCTTCGATTCGATGATCGTTCGCTACGTGCTGCAATACATCTTTCCCAAGGGCGCGGACGGCAAGCCCGACCAGGCGGTCATCGGCGCCGCCTGCACCGACATGGCCAGGCACTTCGGCATGCTCGAGGCGGCGTACGACGGCCGCAATTTTCTAGTGGGCGACCGGCCGACGATCGCCGACCTGTTGATCGCGCCGATCGTGTTCTACGTGCAGAACATGCCGGAGGGCAAGGAAGTCCTGGCGCCGTTCGCCGGTGTGCGGCGCGCGCATTCGGCAATTGCCGAGCGCGACGGTTTCAAGGCGACGTTGCCGCCGACCAGGTAAGGGATGCACGCGATGGCTTTCGACGAAGGGCTTGCTGAACGCGTTCGCGGGCATTTTGCGCGGCAAAAGGGGTTGACCGAGAAAAAGATGTTCGGAGGCCTCGCGTTTCTGCTCAACGGCAACATGTGCTGCGGCGTGCACCGGCGCGAGTTGATCGTGCGCCTGGACCCGGCCCAGACCGAAGCCGCACTTGCCGAGCCTCACACCCGCATCTTCGACCTGAGCGGCCGCCCGATGAAAGGGTGGATCCTGGTCGAACCTGTTGGGCTCGCGGACGAACCGGCGCTGGCGAAGTGGCTGCGCCTGGGGACAAAGCACGCCGCGTCCCTGCCCAAGAAGTAATCTGCCTCAAGGGCCGTGAATGCCGTGAATGCCGTGAATGTCGAAAGAGCAAGACGCTTTCCTGTTTTTCCTTTGCGTTCCTTTGCGGCAACGCTTCTAACGCTGGCCTTTGGCCAGCTACTCGGCCCTCGGTACGCAGCACACAGCACTCAGCACTCGTCCTTTCCAAGTCCTCGCTTTTACCCGTCACCCGTCACTCGTCACCACCTTTCAGGTGTCGGGATTTGGCGACAAAAAAATCGGGCATCCAATTTCCCCTCAACTTCGTAAGTTGACGTAGAATCGCGCCAGGTTTTTGCGGTTTCTCGGGGGCCGCTGCGCAAAGACGCATGCGGCTGATGCAGGCTGGCGCTAGAAACCTTATGAGGTAACGCGCGACGGTCGATGACAAATAAAGAGAAAGAGGGGCCGAGCTGATTCCGCCCCGGCCTATCGCACTCATCGCTGCCTTCCTGGCGGCCGTATCGCCCCTGACGGCGCTGGCAGAGAATCCGCCTTCGCCAGCCCCACCTCCCCCGAACGATTCCACCTCGCAGCAGATCCAGCGCCTCAAAGACCGCTCCGACCGCAACCCCGGCAACAAGCGTTTCCTCTACGACTACCTCACCGCGCTCGGCGAGGCCGGGCGCGATGCCGAACTGGTCGCATCCGTTCCGAACATCGACCTGGCTACCGCGCCGGTATCCGTGCTCGGCCGGGCCGGCCGGGCCGCAAGCAACCTGAAGCGCTTCGGTCTTGCGGTCGAGCTCTACCAGGCGGCCATCAAGCGGGCGCCCGACCGCACTGACATCGTGGCCGGTCTGGCGTATTCGCTGATCGACGACCGCAAGCCGGACGACGCCGTAGCCCTGCTGGAGGCGCGCAAGCGCTCGATGTGGCAGGAAATTCCGCTGCTCGAAGCCTACGCAGAGGCGTTGCAGGCCAGGCGTGACCCGGCCCATGCGCTGCTCGTCTACGAGCGCATCCTGACACTCGAACCGGCGAACCGCGCCGCGATGCACAACCGGATTCTTACCGTGGCTCGGATTGGCGCGCCACATCGCGCCATCGAGCTGGCGCAGCAATCCCCGGGCGTGTTGAGCGAGGACGAGCTGCTTGGGTTGAAGAGCGACCAGGCGGCGCTGACCGCGCGCTGGGGAGGGGCCGCCGACCAGTCTGCGCCGGACCGCTTCGGCAACACCGACATCGCGCTGGCCGAAAACGAGCGGCTGCTGCAGGAACTGCAGGCTTCCGGCAAAGGCGGAAGCGCGGCGGCGCGGCGGCTGCAGTTCGACCGTATCGAAGCACTGCGCAACCGCGCGCGCATGCGCGAAGCGGTGGCGCTTCACGAAAGTCTTGTCGCCGAGGGCGTTGACGTTCCGGCTTACGCGCAGATTGCCGCGGCCGATGCCTACCTGTACCTCGAACAGCCCGAGAAGGCGCGCGATCTTTACCTGCGCGCGCTACAGCCGACCAGCGACAATTTCAACGCGCAGGTGCAGTTGTTCTACGCCTACTCGGACGGCGAGCAGCACCGGGAGGCGCTGGAACAGATCGACGGCGTGGTCGCCGCCACGCCGCGGCGCATCGCCGCCTACAGCCCGCTCACCATTGCCGACAACCCTGACTACGCGAGCGCAACCGCCACTGCCGCGGCGGCGCGCGGCTACCAGGATTACCTGGACGTGGCGCAGCAGCGTCTCGAGGATCTGCGCCGGCTTGCCCCGTACAACATGGAAGTGCGCGACAAGCTTGCCCTGATTTACGGCGCGCGCGGCTGGCCGCGCCGGGCGGAACAGGAGCATCTCTGGATTCTGGCGGTGGAGCCGGCGTATCGCGACAGCCGCGTCGGTTATGCCAACACGCTGCGCGAACTTCAGGACTGGGCACCTGCCGGCCGTGAAGTCGCGGCACTGGAAGCGGCGTATCCCGAGGACAGGCAGGTGCAGCGGGCGGCGCGCCAGTGGCGCATCCAAAACATGCGCGAACTGCAGATCGATGCCGGCGCCGGCGAGTCCAGCGGCGGCGCCGGCCCCTTGGGCACCAGGGAACATGCCTTCGAAACGCGCCTGTACTCGCAACCGATCGGGCAGGACTGGCGCGCATTCCTGCATCAGTTCGAAGCCAGCGCGACTTTTACGGACGGCAAGGGCTATCGCCGCCGCCTCGGCGCCGGCGCGGAATACCGCGTACGCGATCTGCGCCTGGCCGCGGAACTCAGCGACAGCTACGACTCCGACTCCGACCTCGGCGCGTCGCTCACCGGTTCGTGGTCGCTGGACGACCACTGGATCTTCGAGGGCGCCGTCGATTCCTCCAGCAACGACATTCCTCTGCAGGCGCGGCTGGCCGATGTGCGCGGCAAGTCGCTGCGCGCCGGTGTTACCTGGCGTGCGCACGAATCGCGCAGCTTCGGCGCGTCCTTTCAGACCCTGGACTTCAGCGACGGCAACCGCCGCAACATCCTGACCGGCTCCGCGTTCCAGCGCTTCGTTACCGGGCCGGTGTGGAAGCTCGATGGTGCCGCCGCCCTGTATGCCTCGAGCAATTCGGCTTCGAACGTCAATTATTTCAACCCGGACGAGGATTTCGGCCTGGACCTGACGCTGATCGGCGAGCAGCGCCTGTGGCGCCGCTACGACCGCAGCCTCGTGCACAGGCTTTTTCTCACGCTGGGAACTTACCGGCAGCAGGACTTCGGCTCCGGGGAGGTGGGCGCGATCCGTTACGAGCAGGAGTGGAGCCTCGACGACCGCCTGGGCCTGCGTTACGGCGCGCAGCGCGGCTTTCACCCTTACGACGGCGTGCGCGAATACGCCAACTTCTACAACCTGTCGTTGAACTGGAGGTTTTAGGGTGAGACTTCGCGCCTTCCCGTTCCGTCTCCTCGCGCTCCGGCTCGCCGCCGCTGCGATGGCAATGGCGGCGATCGGCACGGCGGCGCAGGCCGCCGAAAGCGCGGTGTCGTATCGCGTGCTGTGCTATCACGACGTGCCGGAAGACGTGCGCGTGAATCCCGACCCCTACGCGGTGGACAGCGCGCAACTGGTGTCACAGTTCGCCTGGTTGCGGGAGAACGGCTACCGCGTGGTGAGCCTCGACGACGTCATCGCCGCAAGGGAAGGGCGCCGGCCACTGCCCGCGAAAGCGGTGATGCTGACTTTCGACGACGGCTACCGCAGTTTCTACACCCGCGTCTTTCCACTGCTCAAGCTGTTCAACTATCCCGCCATCGTCGCGCTCTCCGGCCGCTGGCTGGATGCGGCGCCGGGCGAGACCGTCGAGTACGAAGGCAAACAAGTCGCGCGCGAACGTTTCCTTTCGTGGGAGCAGATCAGGGAAATGGCCGAGTCGGGTCTGGTCGAAATGGCCTCGCACACCTACGACCTGCACCGGGGCATTCCCGCGAATCCGCAGGGCAGCCTGGTTCCGGCGGTGATCGCGTACCGCTACGACAACGGCAGCTACGAGGACGAGCCCGCCCACATGGCGCGGCTGCGCGCCGACTTCGCCCGCAACTCCACGCTGATCGAATCGAAAACCGGGCGCCGTCCGCGGGTGATGGTGTGGCCGTTCGGGCGCGACAGCATGCGGGCCATCGAAGTCGCGCGCGAACTCGGCATGCCGGTCACAATGAGTCTCGCGAGCGGCGCCAACAACCTCAAGGACGATCTGAGCCGGATTCGCCGCGAGAAGCTGGTCGGCAACCCGCCGCTGCGCGATTTCATCTCGACGGTCTCCAAGGACCCCGACGCGCTGCCGGAACGGGTGGTGCAGGTGGACCTCGATTACGTTTACGACGCCAACCCGCGCCAGCAGCAGGCGAACATCGACAGCCTGCTCGATCGCATCCTCGCGCTGCGCGTCACCACCGTGTATCTGCAGGCATTTGCCGACAGCGACGGCAACGGCCAGGCGGAGGCGATGTATTTCCCGACCCGGCATCTGCCGCTGCGCGCCGACCTGTTCTCCTATGTGGCGTGGCAGCTTTCCACGCGCGCCTTCGTCAAGGTCTACGCCTGGATGCCGGTGCTCGCATTCGAGCTGCCGTCCAGCAATTCCGTCGCCGCGCTCACGGTGCAGTCAGCCGATGCCGATGCCGCGTCGGCGCACCCGCGCTACCGGCGCCTGTCGCCGTTCAGCGCCGATGTGCAGCGCGTGATCGGGGAAATCTACGAAGACCTCGCCCGCCACGCGGCCTTCGACGGCCTGCTGTTCCACGACGATGCCGTGCTCGACGATTTCGAGGACGCAAGCCCGCCGGCACTGCAGACCTACCAGGAATGGGGCCTGCCGGCCCCGGTCGTGGCGATCCGTTCCGATCCGCAACTGCTGCAGCGCTGGACCGAACTGAAGACCCGCGCGCTGATCGAGTTCACCGGCGAACTCGCGGAGCGCGTGCGCGACTACCAGGGCGCCATCAAGACCGCGCGCAATCTCTACGCCCGTGCGGTGCTGGAACCCGCATCGCAGGCCAGGTTCGCGCAGTCGCTGCCCGATTTCCTTGCCGCTTACGATTACACCGCGGTGATGGCGATGCCGCTGATGGAAGGTGCGGCGAAGTCCGAAGCGTGGCTCGACGCGCTGGTGCGCAAGGTGTCCGCCCAGCCGGGGGCGCTGAAGAAGACGGTGTTCGAGTTGCAAAGCATGGACTGGAACACGCGCGAGCGCGTGCCCACGCGGACGCTGGCCGGGCAGATGAATCGCCTGCAACGTCTGGGCGCGGTGAACTTCGGCTACTACCCGGACGATTTCCTCGCCGACCATCCCGGGCTGGCGGGCATCAAGCCGGCGATATCGCTGCAGAGTTTTCCGCGGAGCGACTGATGGCCCCTGATTCCTTCGGCACCATTGGAACGATATTGTTCGGGTTCGCGTTCTACTACCCGCTGTTCATGGCCTACAACTGGATGATCGGCGCGCTCTACTACTTCTTCCACTACGAAGTTCACCAGGGCAAGGTGGATGAGCCGCCGGAGCTGGAGAGGTATCCGTGCGTGACTTTCCTGGTGCCGTGCTTCAACGACGAAAACATCATCGTCGAAACCATCGAATACCTGCTGCAGCAGAAGTATCCGGACTTCGAGGTGATCGCCATCAATGACGGCAGCCGCGACCGGACCGGGGACATTCTCGATGCGCTGGCGGTGAAGCATCCGCGCCTGCGCGTCATCCACCACGCCGCCAACCAGGGCAAGGCCATGGCGCTCACCAGCGGCGCGCTGCTGACCCCGAACGAATACCTGATCTGCATCGATTCCGACGCGCTGCTCGACCCGCACGCGGCGCGCTGGATCATGTGGCATTTCATGTCCAGCGCGCGCGTCGGCGCCGTCACCGGCAATCCGCGCATCCGCAACCGGTCCACCCTGTTCGGCCGCATCCAGGTCGGCGAGTTTTCCTCCACCGCCGGCCTGCTCAAGCGCGCGCAACGCACTTACGGACGGCTGTTCACCATATCGGGCGTGATCGCAGGTTTCCGCAAGATGGCGCTGCACCAGGCCGGCTACTGGAGCCAGGACATGCTCACCGAGGACATCGACGTCACCTGGAAACTCGAGATCGCCAAGTGGGACGTGCGCTTCGAGCCGCGCGCGCTGTGCTGGATCCTGATGCCGGAGACGCTCTCCGGCCTGTGGCGGCAGCGCCTGCGCTGGGCCATGGGCGGCGCGCAGGTCATCTTCCGCCACTTCCGCAAGTTGCATGACTGGCGCGAGCGGCGCATGTGGCCGATCTACGTGGAGTACTTCGCCAGCATGCTGTGGGCCTACACCATGGCGATCACCGTGATCCTTTGGGGTCTGGGCAAGTTCGTCGAGGTGCCGCAAGCGCTGCAGGTGCCGACGCTGCTGCCCGGCTTCAGCGGCGTGTTGATCGGCATCACCTGCATGCTTCAGGTCGCGGTCGGCCTGCTGATGGACTCGCGCTACGAGAAGGGCCTGTTCCGCTATTACTTCTGGATGATCTGGTACCCGGTCGCGTTCTGGATCATCAACGTTCTCACCACCGTCGTCGCCACGCCCCGGGTCCTCATGCGCCGGACCGGCAAGCGTGCAACCTGGCGCAGTCCCGACAGAGGTATCCACACGACATGAACGACATCGTCTTCGACATTCGCCACATCATCATCGACCGGCCCGAACTCCAGTCGAAGGGCAAACGCGCGATTTTCGGCGTGCTCACCGCGGGGCTCTGGAGTTTTTATCTTTATCTGTTGTTGCCGCTGGCGACCTTGCTGGCGTGGTGGCTCGGATTCACGGCGGTGTACGAGGAGTTGTTGATGCGTCGCGGCTGGGAAGCGCTGCTGGAACTGATCGGCGTTTACGGCGCCATCGTCCTGACGATGGGTCTGGTGCAGGTGAGCTGGGCGCTGGGCAACTGGCTGCGTTTCTACGGCACGCGCGACCGCCGCCGCGAGCACCCGCCGGTGGTGAGCCAGGAATTCGCCGAACCGCTGTTCCTGATGGACACCGGTGAATTCCTTGTGTGGCTGAACGCCAAGCGCCTGGTCGTGCATCACCACCCCACTTACCCGCGGATCACTTCAGTCGAAACGTCGTAAACAATAGGTAAAAGGTTAAAGGGGAAAGGGAAAAGCAAATACCAAGGACAAAGCCGATTGCTACGATTTAAAGATATATGGTTGACGTACTCGGATTTCGTTCTTAACTTTCACCTTTCACCTTTCACCTTTCCTCTCGTTCTGCCGGATCGGCAGAACTGCATGTCCGAAAATGGCTAGCGCCGGCGCGAGAGAGAGGGCAACATGCGCGCATGCAACTCGATCAGGAAAGCTGTTACCAGGCGCTGGTGAGCCGCGATCCGCGCTTCGACGGGCTCATGTTCGTAGGCGTTTCCTCCACCGGAATCTACTGCCGCCTCATCTGCAATTCGCGGCGGCCGTTGCGCCGCAACTGCAGCTTCTATCCGAACGCCGCCGCGGCCGAGCAGGCGGGCTTCCGTCCCTGCCTGCGCTGCCGTCCCGAGCTCGCGCCCGGTAACGCGCTGGTCGATTCCCGCAATCGCCTCGCGGTGGCGCTTGCCCGGCGCATCGAGGACGGCGCTCTCAACGAGGACAGCGTGAGCGCGCTGGCGGCGGAAATGGGTATCAGCGACCGCCACCTTAGGCGCGTGATCCAGGACGAGTTCGGCGTGTCGCCGAACAAACTGCTGGAAACCCAGCGCCTGCTCACCGCCAAGCTGTTGCTCACCGACACCACGCTGCCGGTCATCGACGTGGCCTTCGCCAGCGGCTTTTCCAGTCTGCGGCGTTTCAACGACGCCTTCAAAACAAATTATCGCCTCAGCCCGACCGGCTTCCGCCGCGGCACTGCTTCCGCCGGCAGCGGCCGCTTCGTCTGTGAACTGGCGTACCGGCCGCCGCTCGACTGGGACGCGATGCTCGAGTTCCTGTCGAAACGGCTGTACGACGGCGTCGAGGCGATCCAGGATTCAAGTTACGTGCGTACGGTGAACCTCGGCGGGCGCACCGGCTGGATCCGGGTGCGGCCGAGCCTTCACCGTCATGCGTTGACGGTGGAACTGGCACCGGAACTCGGGCGCGCGATTCCCACGGTGCTGACCAGGGTGCGGCGCCTGTTCGACCTGGGCGCGGAACCGCAGCGCATCGCGCAGCGCCTGGGCAAGCTCGCTGCGCGGCAACCGGGGCTGCGGCTTCCCGGCGCGTTCGACGGTTTCGAAGTGGCGGTGCGCGCGGTGCTCGGGCAGCAGATCAGCGTGAAGGCGGCCACCACGCTCGCCGGTCGCTTCGCCGCAGCCTTCGGCGAACCGGTTACGATGCCGTTTCCGGAGTTGCGACTGCTGATGCCCACCGCGCAGCGCGTCGCCTCCGCGACGCCCGCCGCGCTTGCGAGAATCGGCGTGACCTCGGCACGGGCGCGCACGCTTACCAACGTCGCCAGGGCGATGGTTGCAAATCCGAACCTGCTCGACCCCGGCGCCGACGTCGGGGCGGCACTGTCGCGCATCAAGGAGATTCCGGGAATCGGCGAGTGGACTGCGCAGTATCTGGCGATGCGCGCTTTTTCCTGGCCGGACGCGTTTCCGGCCACCGATCTCGGCATCCGCAAGGCGCTGGGTACCGACGACGAACGCAAGATTCTGGCGCGCGCCGAGGCCTGGCGGCCCTGGCGCGGCTACGCCGCAATGCACCTCTGGAGAACGCTGACATGACTACTTTTTATGCGACATTCGAAAGCCCCGTCGGTCCGCTGCTGCTGATGTCCGATGGACGTTCGCTCACCGGTCTGCACACCGACAGTGACAAGCACCGTCCCGCGATGGGGCCGGACTGGATCCGCGACGAAGCCGCCAAGCCGTTCGCGGAAGTGAAAGCGCAACTGCGCGCCTACTTCGAAGGCCCACTGACCGAATTCGATTTGCCGCTGGCGCCGCAAGGCACCGAATTCCAGTTACGCGTGTGGCAGGAACTACGCGGCATCCCCTACGGCGAGACCATCTCCTACGCGGAGCTGGCGTGCCGCATCGGCCGGCCGCAGGCCTCGCGCGCGGTCGGCCACGCCAACGCGCGCAACCCGATTTCCATCATCGTCCCCTGCCATCGCGTCATCGGTGCCGACAACTCGCTGACCGGTTACGCCGGCGGCCTGGAGCGCAAGCGCATGCTGCTAGCGCATGAAGAAAAAAGGTGTCCCGCACGTGGCGTCAGCGTGAGTTTGTTCGGATAGCAGTGCGGGACCAGGCACGCTTCCCGCTCGAGCGTGACTCGTTAGCGACTTGTCGCCCGTTTGCGGGAACGCGAGACAGACTCGGCATAACGAAGTCTCCACGCTCTCCCTGACTCGACTCCGCCCCAAGCTACGCCCGCCGGAGAGCCGAGTCCGGCCGACTCCGTCGGTAACGAGTCCGCGCGCCGGGCCTCCTAACGAGGGGCGAGGCGAGAGTCGAGTAAAGGACAGCTCGCCTTCGGCGGGATGTAAGGCACTAGTTCTCACGCGGCCGTCGGCTAGGCGCGGCACCGCTGCCCGCCGGCCGGGAAACGATCGGCATCCACACTCGCCCGGACCAAACGCCATGTCAGGCGGTTGATGCCGGCGTATACTCCGGCGAGCCTGTCGCGCGTATTCGATTGACCGGTAGGAACGCGTCTTTACTCACGATACAGACTGACGGAATCACGATCATGGGATGCTTGCTCAAACAAGGCGGCGGGCTGTACCCGAGGTTGCGCATCGGTGCGGTGCTGTTGGCTGCCGGTGAAGGCCGGCGCATGGGTGGTGTGGCCAAGCCGCTGATACGGCTTCAGGGAGTGCCGCTGATCAGCCGCCAACTGGTCGCCCTCAGCGGTGCCGGTGTCGACGAGGTAGTCGTGGTGACAGGCCACGCGCGCAACGCGGTCGAGGCGCAGGTGCAGAGCTTTTCGGTGACGCTGGCCCACAACGAGGCGCATGCCCTGGGGCAGGAAGGCTCGGTGCGGATAGGGCTGGCCGCGCTCAACGGAAGCTTCGATGCGGTATTCATCGTGCCCTCTGACCAGCCGTTGATCGCAGCGGGCGATTTGACCGAGCTGATCGGAGCGTTCAAGAAGCGCCCGGCGGGCCATGTCGTAGTGCCGTTTGTGAATGGGCAACGGGGCAACCCCATCCTGCTCGACGAGGTGGCGCACGCGCAGATTCTCGCCAGCGGCATGAACCTGGGCTGCCGCCACCTGATCGAGCGCCAACCCGAACTCGTGTACGCGCACGAGACCGCCAACACCCGCTTCATCACCGACCTGGACACGGTGGAGGATGTGCAGGCGCTTGCACAACGCACCGGCTGGCGGCTCGAATTGCCGGCGCTGGAGTCCGTCGAGTAAAGGCGTTGGCCGCAGGCAGCGGGCCGGCAACTCGTTTGCGGTAAATGCCCCGCCGTTGGCGGGCATGATCCGGCAAGTCGCGCGAACAACACTTGTTTTGTTGCAGTGCGTTAGCCGAGTATTTCTAATACCAAAAGAAGCATGACTCTGGGAGGAGCGACCCATGATTCCCCGCGAATTCGAATATCACGCGCCGCGATCGTTGCCGGAGGCGATCGCATTGCTCAAACAATACGGAGACGAGGCCAAACTGCTCGCCGGCGGCCACAGCCTGCTGCCGATGATGAAGATGCGCTTCGCGGAACCGGCGCATCTGGTCGATCTGGGCCGGGTGGCCGAACTCAAGGGCATCCGCCAAGTGGGCAACGCGATCCATATCGGCGCGATGACGACCGAAAACGAGTTGATCTGGTCGGCACTCGTGCAGCAGAAATGTCCGCTGCTCGTCGAGGGCGCCCGTCTGATCGGCGATCCGCAAGTCCGATACAAGGGCACCATCGGCGGTGACATTTCTCACGGCGACCCCGCCAACGATCATCCCGCGCTGATGCTCGCGCTCGGGGCTTCGTTTGTGCTCAAGGGGAGCGGCGGCGAACGCGTGGTGCCGGCGGATGGTTTCTTTCTCGGCACTTACAGCACCGCCCTCAAGCCAGGGGAAATCCTCACCGAGATCCGCATTCCGGTCCCGGCGGCGGGAACGGGGTGGTGCTACGCCAAACTGAAGCGCAAGACCGGCGACTTCGCAACCGCGGCGGCGGCGGTGCTGCTCAGGATGAAGGGCGAGACCGTCCAGGAAGTCTCGATCGCGCTCACCAACGCCGGCGCCACCGCGCTGAAGGCACGCAAAGCCGAGGATTCCCTGCGCGGCAAGGCGCTGAACGACGCCGCCATGGCCGAAGCGGCCCGGCTCGCAATGTCGATCTGCGAGCCTGCCGCGGATCAGCGCGGCGATGTGGAATACAAGACGGCCATGGCCGGCGAAATGACCCAGCGGGCATTGCGCGCGGCCCGTACGCGCGCCACCCACTGATTCGACTGAGAGGAAAAAAATGGCAAAAAAGCAAGCGGTGTCGTTCAAGCTGAACGGCAAGGAAGTCGATGTGGTGGTCGAGCCGCGCGAACTGCTCATCCATACCCTGCGCGAGCGACTCCAGCATACCGGTCCGCACATAGGCTGCGAGACCACGCACTGCGGCGCGTGCACCGTCGATCTCAATGGCATGTCGGTCAAGTCCTGCACGGTGCTCACCGTGCAATGCCAGGACGCCGAGATGCTCACCATCGAGGGATTCGAGCACGCAGGCGCACTGCACGCGTTGCAGGAAGGCTTTACGCAGGAGCACGGTCTGCAATGCGGCTTCTGCACGCCCGGCATGATT
>JBGQGT010000014.1:0-13745 GCA_041497595.1 Gammaproteobacteria bacterium | reverse complement strand
GCCGGCCCAGCAGGCTGCCGCAGGAAAAATTACAGCGAAAGTCGAGGATCAGGCCGCCGCGGCGAAGCAACAGCCGAAGGAAATCCTGAAGCTTTCCCAGAGCGAACCCGCCGCCCCTGCTGCGGCCGGTGCTCCCGCCGGCGACGCAAAGGCGGGCCAGGGCCAGGCCCGCGTGCGCGCACTGGAAGAGGAACTGGTGGCACGCGACAAGGCAGTCAAGGATGCCAACGAACGCGTAGGCAAACTCGAAAAGACCATCAAGGACCTGCAGGCGTTGCTGGAGATCAAGAACAAGGGCATGGCCGGCCTGCAGAAACCGGCCGCGCCGCCTGCTCCGGCTGCGGCGACCCCGGCACAGCCGGTCCCTGCTCAACCTGTGCCGAAGCCCGGCGCTAAGCCGGAAACGCATGCGACTGCGCCCGCAGCCACTGCACCGGCACCCGAGGCCAAACCGGCCCCGACGCCGGCTACGCCAGTGGCGCCACAACCGAAAACCGAGAGCGCGCCACCGTCCCAACCCGCCCCGCCACCCAAGCCCGTGCCCAAACCGGCGCCGCCGCCGGCACCGGAGCCCAGCCTGATGGATCGGGTGCTGGAGCAGCCTGCTTATCTCGGCGCCGGACTGGGCGTGCTGGTGCTGATCGGCGCGCTCGCCGTGCGTGCCGTCAAACGCCGCCGTGAATCGAAAGCCGACGCTGAAGAAGCTGGCCCTGCGCCGGTAGTCGGCGCTGCGCCCTCGTCGTCGCCCGCGTTCAACAGCACTGACACCGACCTGAGCGCGGCCAACGCGCGCGCGGCCAACGACATCGCGGAGGAAGTCGATCCGGTCGCGGAGGCGGAGATTTTCCTTGCATACGGTCGCGATGCCCAGGCCGAGGATTTGCTGAAGGAAGCGCTCGCTGCTTCTCCCACGCGCTACGAGGTCCACCTCAAGCTGCTGCAGATTTTTGCCAATCGCAAGGACACCAAGGCGTTCGAGCAACTGGCGCGCGAACTGCAGAAGGGGACCGGCGGCAGCGGAGATTTGTGGGATCAGGCCGTGAGACTGGGATACCGGATCGATCCGGACAACCCGCGTTACGCAGCCGGCCGTCCCATCGGTGGCGAAGCCGCTGCCGGAGCAGCAGTCGCGGCTTCCGGTGCCGCCGACAATGTCGATTTCAACATCGGCGTCGAAGACCCGAACGCAACCACCGCGACCGACATCGATCTTGGCGACGACGGCAGACAGTTTGACAAGACCCAGGTTATCGACCCCTCGGCGTTCGGGTCTCATGAGGACACCACCATTCTGGAACCCGGTGCGGCGCCGACGATGAATTTCAGCGTCGAGCTGCCGCCGGCAGGAACCGCGGCCGAGGAAACCGAGGTGCCGCAAAAGCAGGAAGGCAACGCCATCGATTTCGATTTCGACCTCGACGCCCTTGCCGCCTCGTCCGCGTCGTCCGCCTCGATGCCCGCGGCCGAGGAACCCAAACCCGCTGCCGGTGGACTGGATTTCGACATGAGCGGGACGTCATTCGAAGCGCCGGGCGAGCCCAAGGCCGGTTCCAGCGCCGTGCAGGAAATCGATTTATCCGGCATCAACCTCGATCTGGGCACCGGAACCTCTCCCCAGGTTTCAGCCACGGGCAAGGATGATCATTGGTATGACGTGCAGACCAAGTTCGACCTTGCCAAGGCGTACCAGGAAATGGGCGACAAGGACGGTGCACGCGAAATCCTCAAGGAAGTGCTTCAGGAAGGCGACGCCGAACAGAAAGCTGCCGCGCAGACGGTGCTTGCAAACCTGAATTCCTGAAGCCGTCCATTCCGCCACGGCCATATCCCGTGGCGGCGACTTGCTGCACAATTCCACGGTCAATTGATCCGCAGCGTTTTTTTTGCTGCGCCCGGCAACCGCTTCGGAACCCGCGCTTTGAGAATTGCTCTCGGACTCGAATACGACGGCGCTGCGTTCTGCGGCTGGCAGACCCAGCCGGACGGCTGTGCGGTGCAGGATGCGCTCGAGCGCGCGCTGTCGGAGGTGGCGGGCAGGAACATCGAAACGGTGTGCGCCGGGCGCACCGACGCCGGAGTGCACGCGCTCGCACAGGTGGTGCACTTCGACGTTGATGTCGAGCGTCCGCCGAGCGCATGGATCCGGGGCGGCAACGCGCTGCTGCCCGATGCCATCGCGGTGAATTGGGCGCGCGCAGTGAGCCTGGATTTCCACGCACGCTTTTCCGCCACCGGCAGGCGCTACACATACTGGCTGCTCAACCGGGCACAGCGTCCGGGGCTCCTGCGGGGGCGCGCAGGCTGGTTTTACCGACATCTGGATGAACGGGCGATGCGGCAGGCAGCGCAATTCCTGATCGGCGAGCATGATTTCAGCGCCTTCCGCGCCGCCGAATGCCAGGCGAAGACGCCGGTCAAGACGCTGCGCCAGCTCGAGATCTGCCGCCGCGGCGACCTCATTCGTTTCGAGTTTGCCGCCGACGCCTTCCTGCAGCACATGGTGCGCAACATCGTCGGCTCGCTGGTCCATGTTGGCAGCGGCAGACAGCCCGCCGCCTGGATCGGTGAAGTGCTGGAAAGCCGCGATCGCAATCGTGCCGCACCCACATTTGCGGCGTCGGGACTTTACCTTGCGGCGGTAGAATACGATGCGTCCTGGGCCCTGCCCTCGCATCCGGACATTGCCAGTCTCGAAGAAACACTGCTCGCGGCAGAATAATTTTCAGGAGTTCTGAATCGGGATGGCCACAGCGGTCAAGATCTGCGGCATCACCCGTGTCGAAGATGCGCTTGCCGCCGCGCACGCCGGTGCGCATGCGATCGGTCTGATCTTCGCCGCCGAAAGTCCGCGGAGGGTGTCGACCGCAGTCGCGCGCAAGATCGTCGAGGCGCTTCCGGCGTTCGTTACGCCGGTGGCGTTGTTCGTCGATCCACAGCCGGCGGATGTCGAGCGCGTGCTCGACCAAGTCGGGCCGCAGCTGCTGCAGTTTCACGGCGACGAGACCCCCGATTTTTGCGTGCGATTCGGCGTGCCCTACATCAAGGTCGCGAGGGTCGGGCCGGGAGTGGATTTGCTACAATACGCCGGCCGTCATCGCGCCGCCAAAGGCCTTCTGCTCGACGCGTTCGTGCAGGGCCGGCGTGGCGGCACCGGATCCACATTCGACTGGTCGCTGATCCCGGCCAAGCTTCCCCTGCCGCTGATTCTTGCCGGCGGGCTCGATCCCGACAACGTGGCCGACGCCGTGCGCCGCGTGCGTCCGTGGGCGGTCGATGTGAGCAGCGGTGTCGAGACCGCAAAAGGAATAAAGGACGCGGCCAGGATTGCCGCTTTCATCCGAGGAGTGAGAGATGCAGATGTATGAGGCCCTAAAGGCTTACAACCTTCCCGACGCCCAGGGCCACTTCGGACCGTATGGCGGCGTGTTCGTCGCCGAGACGCTGATGCACGCCCTCGACGAGTTGCGCACGCAGTATGAGCGCATGCGCAACGACGCCGGGTTCGTCGCCGAATTCGAGTACGAACTCAAGCACTACGTCGGCCGTCCCAGCCCGGTGTATCACGCCAGGCGCCTGTCGCAGCACGCCGGCGGCGCGCAGATCTGGCTCAAGCGCGAAGACCTGAATCACACCGGCGCGCACAAGATCAACAACACCATCGGCCAGGCGCTGCTCGCCAGGCACATGGGCAAGAAGCGGGTGATCGCCGAAACCGGCGCCGGTCAGCACGGCGTGGCCGCCGCCACCGTCGCCGCCCGGTACGGCATGGAGTGCGTGGTGTACATGGGATCCGAAGACATCAAGCGCCAGTCGATGAACGTGTTCCGGATGAAGCTGCTGGGCGCCACGGTGGTGCCGGTGGAAAGCGGCTCGAAGACGCTGAAGGATGCGCTCAACGAGGCAATGCGCGACTGGGTCACCAACGTCGAGAGCACTTTCTACATCATCGGCACGGTCGCCGGCCCGCATCCCTACCCGATGATGGTGCGCGATTTCAATTCGGTCGTCGGCCGCGAGCTGCGCACCCAGATGCCGGAAGAAATCGGCCGCCAGCCGGACGCGATCCTCGCCTGCGTCGGCGGCGGCTCGAATGCCATGGGCGCGTTCTATCCCTACATCGAGGACAAGTCGGTGCGACTGATCGGCGTCGAAGCCGGCGGACTGGGCCTGGCGTCCGGCAAACACGCGGCAACGCTGTGCGCAGGCAAACCCGGCGTGCTGCACGGCAATCGCACTTATCTGATCCAGGACGAGAACGGCCAGATCATCGAAACCCATTCGATTTCCGCCGGTCTCGACTATCCGGGCGTGGGCCCGGAACACGCGTGGCTCAAGGACAGCGGCCGCGCCGAGTACGTCTCGATCACCGATGACGAGGCGCTCAACGCGTTTCACACGCTGACCCGGTTGGAGGGCATCATGCCGGCGCTTGAGTCCGCGCACGCGGTGGCGTACGCGATGAAGCTTGCGCCCACGCTGCCCAAGGAACAGGTGCTGCTGGTGAATCTTTCCGGCCGCGGCGACAAGGACATGAATACCGTCGCCGAACGTTCTGGAATGAAGCTGTAGAAACGACGATCGAGGGACGAATCAGGTCTTAACGTCTCCCTAACCCCAAGCCCCTCATCCCTAGCCCCTCAAGAATGTCCCGCATCCCAGACACGTTCACGAAACTCCAGGCGCAGGGAAAGAAGGCGCTGATTCCCTTCGTCACTGCCGGGGACCCCAATCCGGCGATGACCGTGCCGATCATGCACGCGCTGGTTGGCGCCGGCGCGGACATCATCGAACTGGGCGTGCCCTTTTCCGATCCGATGGCCGACGGCCCGACCATCCAGCGCTCCAGCGAGCGCGCGCTCAAGCACGGCGTGGGACTGAAACATGTGCTGGGCATGGTGCGCGATTTCCGCACCACCAATCGGACAACTCCGGTGGTGCTGATGGGCTATGCCAATCCGATCGAGGCGATGGGTTATGCTGCGTTCGCAGAAGCCGCGCAGGCGGCAGGCGTGGACGGGGTGCTGGTGGTCGATTATCCGCCAGAAGAAAGCAAGCCACTGACCGATCTGCTGAAAGCCCGTGGCATCAATTCCATTTTCCTGCTGGCGCCGACATCGGAAGACAGCCGCATGGAGCAGGTCGGGCGCATGGCGACGGGATACATATACTACGTGTCGCTCAAGGGCGTGACCGGCGCCGCCCACCTCGATCTGCAGCAGGTCACGGCCAAGCTCCCGCAGATCCGCTCGCACATCCGGCTTCCCATCGGCGTGGGCTTCGGTATCCGCGACGCGCAGACCGCCAAGGCGATTGCCGCGATTTCCGATGCGGTGGTGATCGGCAGCCGCCTGGTGCAGGAGATCGAGTCCTCGGGCCCCGACCAGGTGCTAAGCAATCTTTCGACGCTGCTTGGCGGCATCCGTCGCGCCATGGACGGTGCGTGAGTCTGTATTCGGAACGCGCAATTGAATCGCGCCCGCAGTTGCGGGTTCGTCAAGTCACGGGGGGACGTGGATGAGCTGGTTGCAGAAGCTGCTTCCGCCGAAGATCAAGCGCAGCGCCGGCGCCATCAGGAAGGCCGTGCCGGAAGGGCTGTGGAGCAAATGCGAGGTCTGCGACACGGTGCTCTATCGCGCCGATCTGGACAAGAACCTCAACGTTTGTCCCAAGTGCGGCCACCACAACCGGCTCACCGCCCGCGAGCGCATCGACCTCACGCTCGACCCGGAAGGCCAGTTCGAAATCGGCGCCGAGGTCGGGCCCATCGACTTCCTCAAGTTCGTGGATAGCAAACGCTATAGCGAACGCCTCGAGCAGGCCAAGGCCGAAACCGAAGAGGATGACGCGCTGGTGGTGGTACAGGGCTCGATCAAGAACGTGCCGCTGGTGGTCGCGGCCTTCGAGTTCCGCTTCCTGGGCGGCTCGATGGGCTCAGTGGTGGGCGAGCGCTTCGTGCGCGGCGTGCAGAGCTGTTGCGAACAGAATCTGCCCTTCGTCTGCTTTTCCTCGAGCGGTGGTGCGCGCATGCAGGAAGGTCTGATGTCGCTGATGCAGATGGCCAAGACCACCGCCGCGCTCACCCAGCTTTCCAGGGCGAGATTGCCGTTCATCTCGGTGCTGACCGATCCGACCATGGGCGGCGTGTCGGCAAGCTTCGCCATGATCGGCGACGTGGTGATCGCCGAGCCTGGAGCGTTGATCGGTTTCGCCGGCCCGCGGGTGATCGAACAGACCGTGCGCCAGACTTTGCCGGAGGGCTTTCAGCGCGCCGAATTCCTGCTCGAGCATGGCGCCATCGACATGATCGTCGATCGCCGGCAGATGCGCGACAAGCTCGCCAGCCTTATCACGCTGCTGATGCGCGCTCCGGCGGCCTAGTACTTTCTTTCCCTGACCGGCTCCCGCGGGCCGGCACTCGACGTGCCCATCGATCGCGCCACAGCGCCGCAGTCGCTTTCCGACTGGCTTTCCTACCTCGAGCGCATCCACCCCTCCGCGATCGACATGGGACTCGATCGCGTTGCCCGCGTGCGCGATCGTCTCGGCCTGGTCCCCGCTTTCCCGATCGTCGCAGTGGCCGGCACCAACGGCAAAGGCTCGGTGTGCGCGATGCTGGAGAGCATTCTTTCCGGCGCCGGTTACAAGGTCGGCGTCTACACCTCGCCGCACCTGCTGCGTTACAACGAGCGGGTGCGGGTGCAGGGGCAGGAAGCGGCGGATGAGTCACTGGTAGGCGCGTTTACGCGCATCGAGCAGGCGCGCGGCGAGGTCTCGCTCACTTACTTCGAGTTCGGCACGCTGGCGGCGATGGACGTTTTCATTCGCGAGCGGGTGGATCTTGCCATCCTCGAAGTCGGCCTGGGCGGCAGGCTGGACGCGGTGAACGCATTCGATTCCGATTGTGCGGTGGTGACCAGCGTGGATTTCGACCACATGGAATTCCTCGGCAACAACCGGGACAGCATCGGAGCCGAGAAGGCCGGGATCTTCCGTGGCGGCCGGCCAGCGATCTGCGGCGAGGGGGATGCGCCCGCCGGGCTGCTCAGGCGCGCGGAGGAAATCGGCGCGAAGCTGTATCTGATCGGGCGCGACTATGGTTTTAATGGTGGTTTCAATGCCAATCCGGATCAATGGCAGTTCTGGAGTGCGCTGGGAAAGCGTTCGGCGCTGCCGTATCCTGCGCTGCGCGGCGATTATCAGATTGGAAATGCCGCCACCGCTTTGTCCGCATTGGAGCAACTGAAGGACCGGTTGCCGGTGGACATGGGTGCAATCCGGCGCGGGCTGCTGGACGTGCAGTTGGCGGGGCGCTTTCAGGTATTGCCCGGCCGGCCCATGGTGATCCTCGATGTCGGCCATAACCCGCACGCTGCCCGTGCACTGGCATCCAGTCTGCGGCGGCTGCCCGCCGGCGGCAGGACGATTGCGGTGTTCGCGATGCTCAGGGACAAGGACATCGAAGGCGTGGCGGCAGCCATGCGGGACGATGTGGACGAGTGGCTTGTCGCCGGCCTTTCCGGCCCTCGCGGTGCCGACGCCGAACGAATCCGGCAGGCTCTGGCAGCGGCGCGGGTGGGCGTGCCGGTGGCAAAGTTCGACAACCCGGTCGGCGCTTATCAACATGCGATCAGGTCGGCTGGCCAAAATGATAAAATTTTGGTGTTTGGCTCCTTTTACACGGTGGGTGCGGTGCTGGCAGCGCGCGGGTGAATCCGGCGCCGATTCACAACGATATGGCGAAAGCGATTAGCGACGAAGAACTGCAACTGAAGAAACGTGCGCGGCGGCGACTGGTGGGGGCTATAGCACTGGTGCTCCTGGTCGTCGTGTTTCTGCCGATGTTCCTCGACAGCGAGCCGAAGCCGCTGAACCAGGACATCGCCATCACCATTCCGCCGCTACCCGGCCCCGATTCATCCTCCCACCCCGCAACCACCGCTCCGGCCGGCGTTGCCCCCTCCAGCCCCGTCATGCCCCCCGCCAAGACCGAGACTGCGCTGCCGGTCCGGCCTGCGCCTGCGCCGCTAGCGGTGTGGAAGGCCGAGACGCCCAAGCCCGAACCCAGGCCGGCCCCGGTGCAGCCAGCCAAGACCAGCGAGGACTTCGTAGTGCAACTCGGCGCATTCTCCAATCCCGCCAATGCCCGGGTGCTGCAGCGCAAGCTGCAGGGAAACAAGTTCAAGGCCTACACCGAGGTCATCAAGAGTTCCGGCGGCGAAAGGACGCGCGTGCGCGTCGGCCCCTACGACTCGCGCGAAGCGGCCGAAAAGGCGCGCCAGCGCATCCGCTCTCTGAAGCTGGTGATCGGCGACGCCACCGTGGTACGGCAGGGTGACTGAGCTAGCAGACCGGGGACTATGCGAAAGCCGCCCTTGAATCCCCGTCCCGCAATGACCATCTACCCGGTTCACCGGGGAGTGAACCGCTCCAGATGACGGTTTTCGACCTCATCGTCATCGCGATCATGGCGGTATCGGTGGGGATAAGCATCTGGCGCGGAATGGTGCGTGAAGTGCTGGCGCTGGCCTCGTGGATCGGGGCATTCTGGATTGCCAAGGAATTGGCGGCGTTTACCGCGACCTGGTTGCCGGATTCGGTGACCAATCCCGGATTGCGGCTGATGTTCGGTTTCATCGCGGTCATGCTCGCCAGCCTGCTGGTGTTCAGCCTCACCGGCATGCTGATCGTGCACCTGGTGAAAGTCGCGGGCCTTACCGCCTCGGACCGGATGCTGGGTGCGGCGTTCGGACTATTGCGCGGCTTGTTGATCGCGGTGACCGTCGTGCTGCTTGGCGGGATGACTTCGGCGCCGCGCGAGCCTTACTGGCGCGATGCGTTGTTGTCGGCGCCGCTGGAGGCGGCGGCACTGTGGGTAAAGCCCTGGCTGCCGCGCGACGTGGCCCGCAGGGTCAGATTCGAATGAGCGGATTAGACTATACTTGCGCCTGCATTGCGTCGGCTGCCGGGCCGGTGCCGGTGGGTGTGGAGGCCTGAACCATGTGTGGGATTCTGGGCGTTGTAGCCAAATCGCCGGTGAACCAGCTGCTCTATGACGGGCTGCAGGTGCTGCAGCACAGGGGTCAGGACGCCGCCGGAATCGTCACCGCCGAAGGCAGCAAATTTCAGATGCACAAGGGCGGCGGGTTGGTCCGGGACGTGTTCCACACCCGCGACATGCGCCACCTGGTCGGCAACATCGGCATCGCCCATTGCCGTTATCCCACCGCCGGATCCGCCTCCTCCTTCGCCGAAGCCCAGCCGCTGTACGTGAATTCCCCGTTCGGCATCGTGCTCGGCCACAACGGCAATCTCACCAACGCCGAGCAACTCAAGCGCGATCTGTTCCGCCAGGACCTGCGCCACGTCAACACCAATTCCGACTCGGAAGTGCTGCTTAACGTGCTCGCGCACGAACTGCAGGAGGCCGCCAACGGCTACCAGCTCGACCCGCCGACCATCTTCCAGGCGGTGTCCGGCGTACACCGCCGCTGTCGCGGCGCTTACGCGGTGGTGGCGATGATCGCCGGTTATGGGCTGCTGGCGTTCCGCGATCCTTACGGCATCCGCCCGCTGGTGGTGGGCGTGGCAAAAACGGAAAAGGGCGCGGAATACCTGGTGGCCTCGGAGAGCGTGGCGCTCGATACCCTGGGTTTCGAGCGGGTGCGCGACGTGGCACCCGGCGAGGCGATATTCATCGATTACGACGGCAACTTCTACAGCCGCCAGTGCGCCGCGAATCCCCAGCACAATCCCTGCATTTTCGAGTTCGTGTACCTGGCCCGCCCGGACTCGGTGATCGACGGCATTTCGGTGTACGAGACGCGCATGCGCATGGGCGCGAGCCTGGCCGAGAAGATCAAGCGCGAGCATCCCGACCTGGACATCGACGTGGTGATCCCGATCCCGGATTCCAGCCGCCCCTCGGCGATGGAACTTGCCGAGAATCTCGGGCTGCCTTACCGGGAAGGATTCATAAAGAACCGCTACATCGGCCGCACTTTCATCATGCCGGGCCAGGAAGTGCGCAAGAAATCGGTGCGCCAGAAACTGAACGCCATCGGCACGGAATTCAAGGGCAAGAAAGTGATGCTGGTGGACGATTCGATCGTGCGCGGCACCACCAGCCGGGAGATCGTGCAGATGGCGCGCGACGCCGGCGCGCGCAAGGTCTATTTCGCGTCCGCGGCTCCGCCGGTGCGCTATCCCAACGTGTACGGGATCGACATGCCGACCTCGCGCGAGCTCATCGCCACCGGCCGCACCGACGACGAGATCGCCCGCGAGATCGGCGCCGACCGCCTGATTTACCAGGATCTGGATGCGTTGATCGACGACGTGCGCTCGGTCAATCCGAAGATCGAGCATTTCGAGACCTCGTGCTTCAACGGCGTCTATGTCACCGGCGACATCACGCCGGAGTACCTTGCCGACGTCGAGGCCCAGCGCAACGACGGCGAGTTGTCGAGTCGCGAGGCCAACGTCACCCAACTGGACCTGAACCTGGCGACTGCCGAATAGACCTCTCATCCCTGCCTTGGCGCCGGCGATTGACAGCCGCCGACGCCCGGAGTAGCGTGTGATTTCGCGCCGATTTGACGAACAGCTTGCGGGCGCGTAACAAATACTGCTAAAGCGTGTGTCGGATTCCGGACCCGCTTAGCGAAAGCTCAAGCGGGTTTTCTTTTTTTTGGCTGCCGCAAATGCGGCGCGCAACACGAACGGGACAATGCAATGAGGTGGGACGAACTGGAACTGGAAACGCTAGCGGTGCGCGCGGGCATACACCGCAGCCAGTTCAACGAACATTCGGAAGCGCTGTATCTGACGTCGAGCTTCGTCTTCAAGGACGCAGCCGAGGCGGCGGCGCGTTTTTCCGGCGAGGATCCGGGAATGGTGTACTCGCGCTACACCAATCCCACGGTGAGCGCATTGCAGGAACGCCTCGCCGCGCTGGAGGGCGCGGAGTGCTGCATCGCCACCGCATCCGGCATGTCGGCGATCCTCGGCTGCGTGATGGCGCTGATGAAGGCCGGCACCCATATCGTCTCATCGCGCAGCATTTTCGGCGCGACCGTGCAGTTGTTCGGCAACATGATGCAGCGCTTCGGCGTCGACACCACGTTCGTGCCGGCGACCGACGTAGCCGCATGGGAACAGGCAATGCGGCCGAACACGCGGTTGCTGTTCCTGGAAACGCCCTCCAATCCGCTGACCGAGATTTCCGACGTGGCGGCATTGGCCGATGTGGCGCACCGGCATGGCGCGCTGCTGGTGGTGGACAACTGCTTCTGCAGCCCGGCGCTGCAGCGGCCGCTCGAACTCGGTGCCGACATCGTCATGCATTCGGCGACCAAGTATCTGGACGGCCAGGGCCGCGTGCTCGGTGGCGCGGTGCTGGGCAGGCGCGAGCTGATTCTCGAGGGCATGACCAGTTACCTGCGCAGTTGCGGGCCGACGCTGTCGCCGTTCAATGCCTGGGTGATCCTGAAAGGCCTGGAGACGCTGGGCCTGCGCATGCAGGCGCACTCCAAGGGGGCGCTCGAGCTGGCACAGTGGCTGGAGCAGCACCCGAAAGTCGAACGCGTCTACTACCCGGGACTGGCTTCGCATCCGCAGCATGCACTGGCGATGCGCCAGCAGAAGAGCGGCGGCGGGATCGTCTCTTTCGATGTCAAGGGCGGGCGTGCAGCGGCGTGGAAGGTGGTGGATTCGACCCAGTTGATTTCCATCACCGCGAACCTCGGCGATACCAAGACCACGATCACCCATCCGGCCAGCACCACGCACGGGCGCATTGCGCCGGAGGCGCGCAAAGCGGCGGGAATTGGCGAGGGCTTGTTGCGTATCGCGGTGGGCCTGGAAGCCGTCTCGGACATCAAGGCCGACCTGGCACGCGGCCTGTCGAAGCTGTAGCGGCCGTTTACTTGATCGGCACGGCGCGGCAACCGGCCGCATCGCAAAGCAGGTACGACCCCTGTTCGTACCAGTCCGCGAGCACCCAGCGTTCGCACAAGCGGCCGTCGACCATATGCTCGTGCCGCGCCGGCCTGTGGGTATGGCCGTGGATCAGCCGCGGGTAGGCGCGGCTCCTCAGCACCTCTTCGACCGTTGCCGGCGCTACATCCATGATCGCCATGTCCTTCAACTGCTTGGCCTGCTCGCTCTGGCCGCGAACGTCCTGCGCCATGCGCACGCGTTCGGCCAGCGGCTTGGCGAGGAAGGCCTGCTGCCAGGCGGGGTTGCGCACCATGGCGCGGAACTTCTGATACACCACGTCATCGCTGCAGAGCGTGTCCCCGTGCATCAGCAGGGTGGGCGGACCGTACAGGTTGATCAAGGTCGGGTCGGACAGCAATTGCATGCCGCTTTCGCGCGCGAACCGGGTGCCGATCAGGAAGTCGCGGTTGCCGTGCATGAAACTCAGGCGCACGCCGCGACCGGCCAGGGCATGGAATGCGGCCGCGACCTCCCGGTTGAAAAGCTGATCGAGTCCGTCGTCGCCGATCCAGTACTCGAACAAATCGCCGAGCACGTACAGGGCCTCGGCCGCAGGTGCGGTGTCGCGCAGAAAGCGCATCAGCGCCCCGGTCGCCGCCGGCCGGTCGGAAGACAGATGCAGGTCGGAGATGAACAGCGTATGCGGCATCGAGAGAGGAACGGTAGACGTCGAAAGCAGGACGGGGTTGAATGCAGTTACTCGTCCCTCGCACTCGTCCCTGTTATTAGACCACTTCGGCTTTCTTGACGAGGACGTCCTCTTTCGGGACGTCCTGGTGCATTCCGTGGCTTCCGGTGGCCACACCTTTGATCTTGTCGACTACTTCGCGGCCCTCGACCACGCGCCCGAACACGCAGTAGCCATAGGCTTCCGTGGTGGCGGCACGGAAGTTGAGGGAACTGTTGTCGGCGATGTTGATGAAGAATTGCGCGGTTGCGGAGTGCGGATTGGGGGTGCGTGCCATGGCAACCGTGTAGGCGCCGTTCTTGAGTCCGTTTTCGGCCTCGTTCCTGATCGGCGCCCTGGTGGTCTTCTGTTTCATGCCGGGTTCGAAACCGCCGCCCTGGACCATGAAGCCGTTGATCACGCGATGGAACACGGTGTTGTCGTAAAACCCGTCTTTGACGTACTGCAGGAAGTTGTCCACGCTGCCGGGCGCCTTTGCCGCATCGAGCTCGAGGACGATGTCACCCAGCGAGGTCTGCAGTTTTACGCGGCTCATTTGGCCTGCACCAGTCTGACGTCCTGAATCACCACTTCCTGTTGCGGCACATCCTGGGGAAAAGGGCCGCCCGGTCCGGTCGCAAGCTGGGCGATCTTGTTGACCACGTCCATTCCCTTTACCACTTTCCCGAAAACTGCATAGCCGTATCCGCGCGCGGTCGGAGCGGTATGGTTCAGGGACACGTTGTCGGCGACGTTGATGAAGAACTGCGCGGTCGCGGAGTGTGGATTCGGCGTTCGCGCCATCGCGATGGTCCCTGTTTCGTTTTTCAGCCCGTTGGCCGCCTCGTTCTGGAGCGGATCGCGGGTGGGCTTCTGGGTGAAGTCCCGCGAGAAACCGCCGCCCTGGATCATGAATCCGGGGATGACGCGATGGAATACCGTGCCCTTGTAGAAATCGCTTTGCACGTACTCGAGGAAGTTCTTCACCGTCTGCGGTGCCTTGTCGGGATAAAGCTCGACGGTGATGGTGCCGAGATTGGTCTTCAGCTCCACCTGCGGGTTGGCGGCGATGGCGACCGTG
>JBGQGT010000013.1:0-14214 GCA_041497595.1 Gammaproteobacteria bacterium | reverse complement strand
TTCAACAGACATCACAAACTCTCCACCAGCTTTGTTTTTCGCGACAATTCATAACGATAGCATGGCCCTCGAGCGAAAGGAATGACTTTGAAATGAACAACAAAACGAACCCAAACAATGCGCCCGCCGGCGCGCCCACCCCGGAACAACTGAAACAACGCGCCAATCGGCGCCTGCTTGCCGCACTGCTGCTGATCGGCGTGGCCATCGGCGGTCTGGCGCTGATGGAGCGCTGGCGTCAGCGGCCGGCGATCATCCCGCCGCCCCACGAACCCTCGCAGGCGCTGATTGCGCCGCCCTCGCCGGAATCACCCGCCGATTCGGCCGGGGCCGATCATCCGGTACAGCCTCCACCCCCGCCGCAGGTCGTCAATAACGAAAAGCTGCCCGCACCGGCCAAACCGGCCGCGGAATTGCCCCCGGCCAGCGCCAGAATTGCTGCCAAGCCGGCACCGGCGACAGGCACGGCTTACGTGGTGCAAGTCGGCGTGTTCATGTCGCCTGCCAATGCGCAGGCACTGCAGCAACAGCTGATCAAGGCCGGCATTCCGGCGCACACCGAAACGCGCGTGCAACTCGGGCCGTTTCAGAACCGGCGCGAGGCGGAGACGGCGCTGGCGAAGGTAAAAAAACTTGGCGTCAACGCGGTGCTGGTCGCGCCGCGCTAAGACTATTCACGAATACAGGATTTTTCACGAATACAGCAGGCCAGGCAGCCACAGCGAGATCGCCGGCACGTAGGTCACCAGCGCCAGGTAGGCCAGCAGTACCAACACCCAGGGCAGACAGGCGATCGACACTTCGGTCATTCCCATCCTGGCGATATGACTGGCTACAAACAAATTCAGTCCCACCGGCGGATGGATCATGCCGATCTCCATGTTCACCGTCATGATCACGCCGAGGTGGATGGGATCGATGCCCAGCGCCTTGGCGATCGGCAGCAGCAACGGCGCCAGGATCAGGATGATCGAGCTGGGTTCCATGAATTGCCCGGCGACCAGCAGCGCCACGTTGACCGCCAGCAGGAACATCCACGGCGATAGCTGCTGATCCACCACCCACTGCGACAACACCTGCGGAATCTGTTCGGAGGTGAGCAGGAAAGAGAAAAGGATGGCGTTGGTGATGATGTAAAGCAGCATGGCGCTGGTGTTCGCCGCCGACAGCAGCACTTTCGGCATGTCCCGGATTTTCAGTCCGCGATAGATGCAGACCGCCGCAATGAAGGAGTACACCACCGCAACCGCCGCCGCCTCGGTTGGCGTGAAGATGCCGCCGTAGATCCCCCCCATCACGATCACCACCAGCATCAGGCCCCAGAACGCCTCCTTGAAGGATACCCAGATCTCCCGTGCCGACGCGCGCGGCATGGTCGGGAAGTTCTTTGCCCGCGCGGTAACGTAGGTCACCAGCATCAGCACGCCGGCCAGCAGCATCCCCGGCACGACTCCGGCCATGAACAGCTTGCCGGCGGACTCCGAGGTGCTGACCGCGTAGATGATCATCACGATCGAAGGCGGAATCAGGATGCCGAGCGAGCCCGACGTGGCGATCACGCCCACCGCGAAACGTTTCGGGTAGCCGTGCTTCACCATTGCCGGCAGCATGATCGAACCGATCGCCACCACGGTCGCCGGACTCGAACCGGAGATGGTGGCGAAGAACGCGCAGGCGAGGATCGCCGCCATCGCCAGCCCGCCGCGCATCCAGCCCACCAGCGCGAGCGCAAAGCGGATGATGCGCGCCGCGATGCCGCCTTCGGTGAGCAGGGTTCCGGACAGCACGAAGAACGGCACCGCCATGATCGCGAAACTTTCCAGCCCGGTGAACAGGCGCTGCGACACGATGTCCACGGTGTCCAGCGCGAAGGAGGAAAACAGCGCAAGGAAAGTGAGCACCGTCATCCCCAGCGCGATAGAAATCGGCGTGCCGGTCAACAGCAGCAACAGCAGGATCAGCAGAATGAGGGTGACATTCACGCCCCCTCCTCCGCGCCGGACCCGTGCGTTGGAGCCGGCAGCACCCCGGTTTTGACGAAGCGCGCCATCACTTGCAGGAAGCGATAGCACATCAGCGCCGAGCCCAGCGGGATGCACAGATACACCACCCACATCGGCCACTCAAGGTCCGGCGACACCTGGCCGGTGCCGTGGATGAACCACACCCAGCGCACTCCCATGATGGCGATGGCCGCGGTGAAGAACGCCCCCAGCGACAGCGCCAGGACCACCAGCACGCGCTTCAGCCGCGGACCGGCGGCGTTGACCACGACATCGACGCCGATGTGGATGCCGGTGCGCACCCCGTAGGCGGCGCCGAATTTCGCCATCCAGATGAACAGATAGATGCAGAGTTCCTGCGCCCAGGAAAAATTCAGCGCCCCGGTGTAGTCCCACAACCAGGGGATGGCAGACGACTGCCGGTGGAGAACCGCGGCGAAAATGATGAGCGTGGCCGCCACCATGAACGAGGCGATCAGCCATTCCTCGAGGCGATCGAGGACGCGATTGAAAATGCGACCCACTAGTATCCTGTTCCGCTGATTCGTGGGATAAGTCTGGAATCCTGGACGGCGGTCCTAGTACCCCTGTGGCAAGAATCCATCGGCGCCCGGAAAACCTGCGAAATCGGCGCCAGGCAAGGCGCGAGTCCTCGACAGTGGCGGGTCCCACGGCGAGGACTCGTAACACAGCATGACGCCGATTCTCGTCCGTTTTCGGCCGCGAATCAGCGGAACAGGACACTTAGCTTACTTTTTCTTGACTTTCTCTGCTTCGACTGCGGCGGCGATGCGGTAGATCGCCTGCAGATTGTCGGTACCGACCGCCTGCTCGAACTTCGCGTGCACCGGCAGCAGCGCTTCGCGCCAGCGTTTGCGCTCCGCATCGCTGAGCACGTAGACCTCGGTCTTCTTCGACGCCCTCACCGCCGCGAGCGCGTCCTCATTTTCCTTCTTGGCGATGTCACGCTCGTACACTGTGGTTTCCCGCATCGCCTTCTCCAGCTGGGCGCGAACATCGGCCGGCAGTCCCTCCCAGAACTTCCTGTTTACGATCACCGCGTAAACCAGGCAGCCATGGTCGGAAATCGTCAGATGCGACTGCACCTCGTGCATCTTCTGCGTATAGAGGTTGGAGACCGGGTTCTCGGTGCCGTCCACCACGCGCTGCTGCAGGGCGGAATAGACCTCGGAGAACGCCATCACCTGCGGCAGCGCGCCGAGCTGGCGCATCATCGCCTCCAGCACCTTGGACGACTGAATGCGCATCTTCAGGCCGCGGAAATCGCCGGGCTCATGCAGCGGGCGGTTGGCGGAAAACTGCTTGAAGCCGTTATCCCAGTACGCCAGGCCCTTGATGCCACGCGATTCGAGCCTGGCGAACAGGGCCTTGCCGATCTCGCCGTCGGTGACGCGATCCACGGTTTCGGCATCGGGGAACAGATAGGGAAGGTCGAATACCTCGAACTCGCGCGCGCCCAGCGGGCCGAACTTCGACACCGACGGCGCCAGCATCTGCACCGCGCCGAGCTGCAGCGCCTCCATCTCCTCGCGATCCTTGTACAACTGGCTGTTGGGATAGAGCTCGACCTTGACCCGGCCCGAAGTGTACTTTTCGGCGAGCTGTTTGAATTTCTCCGCCGCCTTGCCCTTGGGCGTATCGTTAGCCACCACGTGGCTGAACCTGATGACGATCGGCGCTGCGGCAAATCCGGGAGGCAGGGCGGCGCATAGCAGCGCCGCGAGAACGAGCCTGATCATGATTGTGCTGGACACGGTAACCCCGCCTTTCTCCTCGATTGATTCTATCAACGCTTCCACTCCGGCACGATACCAGGCTCATCCCGGGCGGCGCGGAACTCCGCGGCCACGCCGATGCCTGGCACCCAGGCCAGCGCGTCGCCGATGAACAGCAGCGGCATGCGTTCGCGCTCCCAAGGCGGCACCGCGGTTTCCTGCAACAGGTTCTTCAGCGTGCGCCGCGGGCGATCGTCCGCCGGCCGCATGCGCTCGCCGCCACTGCGGCCGCGCACGGTCGCGCCCTGCTGTGCGAAATGACGCGCGGCAATGCCTTCGCCGAGCGCCGCTCGCGCGCTCAGCACTCCCAGCCCGGCGGGCAACAGCAACTCCCTGCCGCCGTCCCATCGCGTGTTCCAGTCGACGGGAATCTCGCCGAATTCCTCGACGATTCCCACCTGGCCCCGGAAGCAACGCAACCCGTGGCTGCCGAACGACACGTGGACTTCAGAGTCCGCGCCGGCAGCGCGGCACTGCCGCAATGCCTCTTCCAGCCTTGTCCTGTTCGGCATCGGCAGCCCGCGGTTGGCAAACAGCCGGCGCAGGAGATTCAGCGCGCGCGCATCGGAAAGCCCGCGCAGGCTCTCGACGGGGACCACGCCGTCGCTAAACGCACGCGCGTCGAGTGCGGCCAGTTCCTCGGCAAGCTCCGAATAGTCGGCCAGGTTGCGGCTGGCGCGCGAAAGCGTCTCGCGGTAGGCGGGAAAGCGCGCCTCCAGACGAGGCAGCAGCTCGTTGCGCAGGAAATTGCGGTCATAGCGCGAATCGGCGTTGCTGTCGTCCTCGATCCACTTCAGTTTGCGCGCCTTTGCGTATGCCTCGATCTCGTTGCGCGTCACCTCGAGAAGCGGACGCAGGATGCAAGGATGAGGGATCAATGATGAAGGATGAGAATCCAAGGATGAGGGATGAAGGATGAAGGATGAAGTGTCGCGCTTCGCGCGATCCTGCTCTACTACCGCCTTCATCCTTCCGCCTTCATCCTTGCTGGTAGTGCTCTCATGCTTGCGCAATACCGGCATTGCCGCCAGGCCTTTGGGTCCGGCGCCTCGCAGCAATTGCAGCAGAAACGTCTCCACCTGGTCGTCGAGATGGTGAGCCAGTGCGACGAAGTCGGCCTCGAGCCCGCCGTATGCCTGATATCGCAAGTTGCGGGCCGCCGCCTCCATGCCTCTGCCGTTACGCGGCACCTGCACCTGCCGCACGGTCAACGCCACGCCGCGCGCCTGGCACAGCGTCTTGCAGAACGCCTCCCATTCCAGCGCATGCGCGCTGATCCGGTGATTGACGTGGACCGCCGACAACGCCAGCCGCAAGTCCTTGCGCAATCGCCCGAGCACGTCGAGCAGCACCACGGAGTCCACCCCGCCGCTCAGTCCCACGGCGACACGCCGGCCACGCACCGCGTGCGTTTCCAGTACGACAGCGACGATCTCCGGGAGCCGCTCGGTCATGGCCGGGTCAATGAAGAATTGCAATTTCAAAACAAGATACCCCGCCGAGGCGGGGTATCGGGGACAAATTCGCGCCGCGCCGGCCCGCTCAACGAACCGCGACCTCCTTGAACTTGCCGTAGGCCATCAGGCGTTCGAAGCGCGTCTCGATCAGTTCCTCGATCGGCTTCCTCTGCGCTTCCGCGAGTGCCTCCTGCAACGCCTTGCGCAGCGTCTGCATCATGGTCGCCGGGTCGCGGTGCGCGCCACCCAAGGGTTCGGCGACCACGCTGTCCACCAGGCCCAGCGTCTTCAGCCGGTTGGCCGTGATGCCCAGCGTCTCGGCCGCGTCCGGCGCCTTGTCCGCGCTCTTCCACAGGATCGAGGCGCAGCCCTCGGGCGATATCACCGAGTAGATCGAATACTGCAGCATCAGCGTCACATCGCCGACCGCAATCGCCAGCGCTCCGCCGGATCCGCCTTCGCCGATGATGGTAACCACCACCGGCACGCGCAACTCCGCCATCACGTACAGATTGCGGCCGATCGCCTCGGACTGCCCGCGCTCCTCGGCGCCCACACCCGGGTAGGCGCCCGGGGTGTCCACGAAAGTCATCACCGGAATGCCGAATTTCTCCGCGAGCCTCATCAGCCGCAGCGCCTTCCGGTATCCCTCCGGCTTGGGCATGCCGAAATTCCGGTAGAGCTTGTCCTTGGTGTCGCGGCCCTTCTGATGGCCGATCACCATCACCGTCTGGCTGCCGAAACGCGCCAGGCCGCCGATGATCGCAGGATCCTCCGCAAAGACACGATCGCCCAGCAGTTCTTCGACGTCGGTAAAGATGTTCTGGAAATAGTCGAGCGCGTATGGGCGCTGCGGATGGCGCGCCACCTGCGAGATCTGCCAGGCAGACAGCTTGGAGTAAATCTCCTTGGTGAGCGTGCTGCTTTTCTTCTGCAGGCGCGCGATCTCCTCCGAAATGTCCACGGCGGAATCGTCCTGCACGTAACGCAGCTCTTCGATCTTCGATTCCAGCTCGGCGATCGGCTGTTCGAATTCGAGGAAGGTGGTTTTCAACTGGGCCATTATTTATGGTGGCGCCATGTTCGTGGCAGCGCCGGATTGTAGCGGCGCCGTATTGTAGCGTGTCGCGTCCGGCCGGCGCTTACTTGCCGTACTGGCCCGCGAGATAGTCCACGATTTTCTGCGCGTCCGCCTCCGCGATCGGCGCGCCCATCACCTTGACCATCTTGTTGACCGAAGACTCCCAGCCCTTGCGGTCGAGAAACGGCGAATTCATCGGAATGTAGTCGAGGCTGTGGCACATGACGCAGTTGGCCTCCACCAGTTGTCTGCCGGGCCCATCCCTGAGCCGCAACTGGCTCTCCTGTGCCAGCGCCGGCGCGGCGGCAAACAGCAACAGCGCGATTAGCGTGCGCATACTCAACTCCTACGTTATTTCGATGCTGATCCGCTGCACCACGTTGTTGTGGTAGCCGGCGGGGTTGAAGATCAGATCGAATGTCTGCGTGGCCCCTGCGCGATTCGTCGCCCTGGCCATGAGGGTAAGGTTTCCAGCACCCCCGGGCGTGAAGCGATGAGACCACTGGCGCCAGGAGAATCTTCCCAGGTCGGAGGCGAGTTGCGCCGCGCGCCAGTTCCTGCCGCCGTCCTCGGAGATGTCGACGGTTGCCATCCCGAATCCACCGTCCCAGGCCACGCCGGCGATCGTGATCTCCTGGCCGAAAGCAAACTTCTGACCCTCTTCGATATTCGTGACCAGGGAATTCACCACCATTTCGGTGATCGGCGTACTGACCTCGGTTTCCTGCGACACGAAACGATCGACCAGCGGAAACTTGCCCTTGGGAATGCGGTATGCAGGATTCATCCAGAACCCCTGATAGGACTTCGCAGTCGCCGCAATCGAGGTGAGATGCTTCATCCAGTACGTCGCGGTCCAGCCCGGCACCACGATGCGCGCGGGAAAGCCGTTCCAGTGCGGCAGCTTTTCCCCGTTCATCTCCAGTGCCACCAGGGTGTTCTCGTCCATCGCCTTCCATGCCGGAATGCTCTTCACGAAATCCGGCGTTTTGTCGAGGACGCCCCTGTCGGCGCCATCGAGTACGATCTCGAGCGCATCTTTCCTCACGCCGGCCTTGGCCAACAGATCGCGCAGCCTCACGCCGCGCCATCTGGCATTGCCGATCGCGCCGTGGCCCCATTGCACGCCGGGCACGTGCGGCTGCGACAGACCGCGCCGGTTGCCGGAGCACATGCACACCGCCGCCACTTCGACTTGCTCGAAGTCGCGGGACAGTTCCTCGTAAGTGATCTCGAACGGCTTGTCCAGCGCGTCCCCTGCAACAGCCAGTTTCCAGCGCTGCGGGCTCACCTGCGGAATGTCGGCAAGGTGGTAGCGCACGAAAAAGGCGTCGTTCGGCGTGAACGCCTCGTTGAAGAAACGCACCGGGGTTTCGAAGTTCGGCGGCCGGAAGGATTTCTTGATCAGCGGCAGCTTGCCCGGCAGCGCCGCGAGTTGTGCCGATTGCAGTGTGCCCGACGGCAATGCCGCAGGCCCGAGGCTGTCCGCCGCGGCGGCCGGATCGGCGCCGCGTATCCCGCCGGCGAGCAACAAACCCCCGGCCGAAACTTTCAGGAAATCACGTCTGGTTTGCATGCTTCCTCCAACCTTGCATTGCCAGCCCGCGTTCAAAACAATACGCCGGCCTGACCGCGCGGGTCATTGGCGCTGGTGACGCGCCCGGTTTTCTTGTCGAAATACACCGCCTGCATGTTACCCCACTTGCGCCGCCCCTCTTCCACCGCATGCCCTTTGGTCCTGAGCGCCCCGACCCACTGCTGCGAAAATGCGCCGGGCTCGATCTCGATGCGGTCGGGCAGATACTGATGATGATAGCGCGGCGCGCCGACCATGCGCTGCAGGTCGAAGACCGGCTGGTCCACGTAGGCGAGGATTGCCTCCAGCACCATCGAGATGATTCGCGAGCCCCCCGGGGTGCCGAGCACCAGCACCCCGCGCTCGTCCTCGACGAACGTGGGCGACATCGACGACAGGGGACGCTTGCCCGCCTCGACGGCGTTGGCCTCGTTGCCGACCAGCCTGTAAATATTCGGCACGGACGGCGCCAGAGAGAAGTCGTTCATGTGGTTGTTCAGCAGCACGCCGGTGTCGCCGGCGACGAAACCGGATCCGAACGGCGCATTCACCGAAAGCGTCGCGGCAACGCGATTGCCCTCGGCGTCGATTATCGAAAAATGCGTGGTGTCCTTGCCCTCTGCGGCCGCATCCGCGATTTCGGCGAGCACACCGCTCGGCGTGGCGCGATCGGGATCGATGGATGCTGCGCGTTGTCTTGCGTATTCGCGCGAAGCCAGCTTTTCCACCGGCACTGCGACGAAATCGGGGTCTCCCATGTAGCGGGCGCGGTCGTGGTAGCCGCGCCGCAACGCCTCCACCGTGTAGTGCACGCGGTCGGTCTCGGACAGCGTCGCCAGCGCCACCGGCTCGAGGATGAACAGGCTCTGCGCCAGCACCAGCCCGCCCGCAGACGGCAGCGGCGCGGAAGTGATGGTCGCGCCGCGGTAGCTGAACTTGACCGGCGGCCGCTCGACCACGCGATAGCTCTCCAGGTCGGACAGTTCCCACAATCCGCCGCCGGCACGCACCGCCTCCATCAGCCGGCGGGCGAAGTCTCCGCGATAAAACCCCTGGCGCCCTTGCCCGGCAAGCATGCGCAGCGTGCGCGCCAGCTGCGGCTGTTTCACCACGAAGCCGGCGCCGACCGCTTTGCCGTCGTCGAGAAATATGCGCGCTGCGTTGACGTCCGCTTTCAGCAGAGCCTCCCGATAAGCCGTGGCCCAGACGTAGCGCGCATCGGCGGGAAAACCCTGTTCGGCGAGCCGGATCGCCGGCTGCAACGCGCGCGCCAGCGGCAGCCTGCCGTAGTGGCCGGCGACCCAGTCGAGCGCCGCCGGTATGCCCGGGATGCCCGCGGCGGTCGGGCCTTCGAGCGAAGCCTTCTGTCTCGGCTGGCCGTTGTCGTCGAGAAAAAACTCGCGGGTGGCCTTCGCCGGCGCGGTTTCGCGCGCATCGACGAACACCTCGAAAGCGTCGGCGCCACGATGCAGCAGAAAGAATCCGCCGCCGCCGATCCCCGACGCAAACGGCTCGACCACCGCCAGCGCAGCCGCTACCGCCACCGCCGCGTCGAACGCATTGCCGCCGGATTTCAGGATGTCGCAGCCCGCCCGGGTGGCGAGCGCGTGTGCGGAGGCGATGCCGCATTCCTGCGCCGACGCGGGACCCTGCGCGAACCCCGCCAACAATGCGACGACAAACGCAAACCGCAGTACCGCACCGGACCAGAATCGTTTCATTTGGATTCTCAGCTCGATCCTGATACGCCACTTCTCACGTCGTCACCTCCTCGATGAAAGGCCGGAACGGATAAGTCTCGGCAATGCCGCGAAACTTCCTCAGAAAGTCGCCGCGCATCGGCTGCAATCCGTTGTCACCCTGGAACTTGGCGGTGAACGCGCCGGGGAATTCGCGGCGCATCATCGAACTTACCTCCTTGATGTGCGCGTCCGTATCCACGGCGATGAAGCGCCGGGAATCCTTGTGCGCCGGGTCGTAGTAGATTTCCGATTGCGCGTCGTTGCGCGGAATCGCCACCACCGGCGTGTCGCTCCATCTGAGCCGGGCGACCAACTGCAATTCACCCTTGCGTCCATGCGGGGTGCGGAACGCCCAGATGTAGTCCGGGAAGTCGGCGCGCATCTCCCCCATTTTCTTGCGGTCGGAGAGCAACCACCCGATGCGGCCTTCCTTCATGTCTTCGTCGAAATTCTTCCAGTAATAGAACACGTCCATCCGCTCCTCCTTTCGTTCTCCCGGCGCGATGCGCAGGGAGCACCATCCGAATTGTCGAGACTCGCAACGATGTAGCGCGAATCGGTCGTTACGGTTCTGATCCGTTTCCTGCTTTCCTTTGCGTACCTTTGGCGCTGCCGACACGGCGTTGGCGTAGCGCGCCCCGGACTCGTTAGGCGTAGCCCAGCTTGCCAATAGGGGCGCACCAGGCTGTGTCGCACAGTGTAGCTCGGGGCGTTATGCCGCTGCTCCCGCAATCGGGCCTGCGGCTAACGTGTCACAGCCGCCCCGCAATCAGCCGACTCCATCGGTAACGTGTCCGCGCGCCGCTTTGCGTTTCATCTATTTCAGCCGTTGAAGTTCAAGCAGGTTTCTTGACGCGGAACCAGGCAGCGTACAGCGCGGGCACGAACAGCAGCGTAAGGATGGTGGCGGAAATCAGGCCGCCCATGATCGCGACCGCCATCGGCCCCCAGAAATTCGAACGCGACAGCGGGATCATCGCCAGCGCGGCCGCCAGCGCGGTCAGCACGATCGGCCTGAAGCGCCGCACCGTGGCCTCGACGATCGCCTCCCATTGCGGATGGCCGGCCTTGATGTCCTGCTCGATCTGGTCCACCAGGATCACCGAGTTGCGCATGATCATGCCGAACAGCGCGATCACGCCCAGGTTGGCGACGAAGCCGAATGGCACGTTCCAGGTCAGCAGGATGAAGGCCACGCCGATCAGGCCGAGCGGGGAAGTCAGCAGCACCATGATCGTCTTCGAAAAGCTCTGCAACTGGATCATCAGCAGCGTGAGCACGACGATCAGCATCATCGGCATCACCGCGATGATCGAATTTTCGCCCTTGGCGCTTTCCTCGATGGCGCCGCCCATGTCGATTCGATAGTGCTGAGGCAGCGTCGCCCGCAGCCGGTCCAGCTTGGGATTGATCTGCATCGAAACCACGGGAGCCTGCACGTCGCCGCGGATGTCGGCGCGCACGGTGACGGTGTGCTGGCGGTTGCGCCGCCAGATGATTCCCTCTTCGAAGTCGTAGGCAATCTCGGCAATCTGCGTCAGCGGGATCCACTTGCCGGACTGCGTCGGAACGTTGATTTCGCCGAGCTTGCCCGGGTCCAGCCGCTCCGCGGTTTCGGCGCGCGCCAGCACCTCGATCAGCTCGTCCTTCTCCCGGTACTGCGTGATGCTGAATCCGGTGAGGATGGAATTGAGAACGGTGGAAAGGCCCTGCGAGCTGACTCCGATCACGCGCGCCTTGTTCTGGTCGATCCGCAGCCGGATGGTCTTGACCTGCTCGTTCCAGTCGAGGTGCACGTTCTGCGTATGCGGATGCGCGCGCACCACTTCCGCCACTTCGAGTGCGATCCTGCGCACCGCCGGGATTTCGTGACCGACCACGCGGAACTGCACCGGATAGCCCACCGGGGGCCCGTTCTCGAGCCGGTTCACGCGGCCGCGCAGCAGCGAGAATTCGGACTCCAGGATGCGGTTGAGTTTCCCGACCATGATTTCACGCGCGATGTTGCCCTTGGTAACGATGACGAACTGGGCGAAATTCGGATGGCCGAGTTGCTGGTCCAGGGGCAGGTAAAAGCGCGCGCTGCCGTTGCCGATGTAGGCGACGTAGTTCTCGATGTTCGCGTCGCCCTTGAGCTTGTCTTCGAAGCGCCTCACCTGCACCTCGGTGGCCTGGAAAGACGCCCCCTGCGGCAGCCACAGATCCACGATAAGTTCCGGCCGGTTGGAAGACGGGAAGAACTGCTGCTGCACGAAGCGGAATCCGAACATGGATAGCGCGAATACTGCGATGGTGATCAGGATGACGGTCTTGCGCCAGGCCACGCACCAGGTCACCAGCGCGCGGAAACGGCGGTAGAACGGGCGGTTATAGACGTCGGCGTCGTGCGCAGCCGGCAATCCGGGCGCCGCAACCAGCCGCGGCAGGGCACGGTGCAAAGGCCCGACAACGAATTTCCGGAACAACGAAGGCTGCGCCGCGGCATGCGCCATGTCCGGGATCAGCTTGTAGCCAAGATAGGGAGTGAACAGCACCGCCACCACCCACGACACCAGCAGCGCGATGGTCACCACCGCAAAGATCGAAAAGGTGTACTCGCCGGCGGAAGATTTGGCGAAACCAACCGGCATGAAGGCGGCGGCAGTGATCAAGGTGCCGGTCAGCATCGGAAATGCCGTCGAGGTGTAGGCAAAGCTCGCCGCTTTCACCCGGTCCAGGCCCTGCTCCATCTTGGTCGCCATCATCTCCACCGAAATGATGGCGTCGTCCACCAGCAGACCGAGCGAGATGATCAGCGCGCCCAGCGAAATCCGCTGCAGGTCGATGCCGTAGAGCTTCATCATCAGGAAGGTGACGGTCAGCACCAGCGGGATGGACAGGGCCACCACCAGTCCGGTGCGGAATCCCAGGCTGAAGAAACTGACCGCGAGAACGATCACCACGGCCTCGAGCAGGGTCTCCATGAACTCGTCCACCGAGCGCCTCACCACCTCCGGCTGGTTCGAATACTGGTGGACTTCGATTCCGACCGGGAGCTCGCGCCTGATGCGCTTGAAGGCGGCGCCGAGGTCCTTGCCGAGATCCAGGATGTCGCCGCCCTTGGCCATGGAGACCGCCAGCGCGATGGCGTCCTGCCCCATGTAGCGCACTTTCTGCGTGGGCGGATCGACGTAACCGCGATAGACGTGGGCAACGTCGCCAAGGCGGAACAGCCGGCCGCCGGCCTGGATGCCGATTTCGCGGATGCTCTCCACGGAGTCGAAGCTCCCGGAGATGCGCAGGTACATGCGGTCGGACCGGGTGTCGATCGAGCCCGCCGGCGTCATGGCGTTCTGGGCGCGCAGCACCTCGAAAATCGACAATGGATCGATGCCGAGCGTGGCCAGTTTCCGGTGGGAGACCTCGACGTAGATTTTTTCTTCCTGGTCGCCGATGATCTCGGCCTTGGCGACATTCGGAACCCGCAGAATTTCCTTGCGCACCTCATCGATGTAGTCCTTCAGTTCCGCGTAGGAGTAGCCGTCGCCGGTGAACGCGTAGATGTTGCCGAAGACGTCGCCGAATTCGTCGTTGAAGAAGGGCCCGATCATCCCGTTAGGAAGCATGTGGCGCATGTCGCCGATTTTTTTGCGCACCTGGTACCAGACGCCCGGGACCTCCTTCGGCACGGTTGAATCCTTGAGGGTGACGAAGATGGTGGTCTCGCCGGCCTTGGTGTACGAGCGCACGTTGTCCAGAAATGGCGTCTCCTGCAGCTTTTTTTCCAGGCGCTCGGTGACCTGCTCCTCCATTTCCCGCGGTGAAGCCCCGGGCCAGATCGCCCGCACCACCATGAGCTTGAAGGTGAAATCCGGGTCTTCGGCCTGGCCCAGCCTGAGATAGGAAAAGACCCCGGCGGCGAACAGGGCCAGCATGAAAAAGAGCACCAGTGACTGGTGCTCCAGGGCCCATTCGGAGAGGTTGAATCCCCTCATCGCGCAGCGTTCCCGGCCTGCGTTCCCGTTCCGCCGTCTCCGGCAGTGCGAACTTTCTCGCCGGCGAAGAGCTTGTGCACGCCGGCGCGCACCACGATGTCTCCCGGCTTCAGGCCGGAGAGGATGGCGACCTTGTCTTCCACATACTCGCCGACCTCGACCCGCACCAGCTTCACCTGGCTGGTGGCGGGGTCCACCACCCACACTGCCGGTTTGCCGTCATCCTGAAACAGCGCGGTGGCCGGCAGCAGCATCGCCGCGCCGCGCTGGATTCCCTTCAGATAGACATTCGCTGTCATGCCCAGACTCACGGACGGATCGGCGTCGAGAATGGAAATCCTGGCGGCGTAAGTGCGGGTAACCGGATCGGCCGAAGGACTCACTTCGCGAACCTTGCCGCGATAGATTTTCGAGGGGTCCGCCCACAGGGTGACGGTGATGTCTCTCGCCGCATTCAGATCGGCGAGCCGGTTCTCCGGAATGCTGATGACGACTTCCTTCTCGTCGGTGCGCGCCAGCTTCATGACCGTCTGGCCGGCGGCCACCACCTGGCCCGCTTCCGCCAGGATCGCGGTGACGACACCC
>JBGQGT010000012.1:0-14373 GCA_041497595.1 Gammaproteobacteria bacterium | reverse complement strand
CCAGGGCATCAAATTCTACGTACGAAAATTCCCGTGGCAGGACTTCAACCCGGGGCGCCCCGCCCCACCGAAATCAAGCTCCACCAGAGGTCGCGCGTCCTCGAAATCGCGTTCGACGACGGCAACTCGTTCCGCCTGGAGTGCGAGCTGTTGCGCGTTTATTCGCCGTCGGCGGAGGTACGCGGCCACGGGCCGGGCCAGGAGGTGCTGCAGACCGGCAAGAAGGACGTCGAGATCACGGCGGTCGAGCCGGTCGGCAATTACGCGGTGCGGCTGGTGTTCAGCGATGGTCACGACACCGGGCTGTACTCGTGGGACTATCTTTACGGACTTGGCGTGGACAAGGAAACATTGTGGAAGGAATTTCTGGAGCGGATGGCTAAAGACGGCGCCAGCCGCGAGGCCGCGCCGGCCGCCGGCCAGTCCCTGCCCAAACCCGCCTGGAAGAAGCTCTGAATGGACAAGAAAACAACCCACTTCGGATATCAGGAAGTCACCGAGGAAGACAAGGCGAAGAAAGTCGCCGGCGTGTTCCGCTCGGTGGCGCAGCGTTACGACCTGATGAACGATCTGATGTCGGCGGGAATGCACCGGCTGTGGAAGCGCTTCGCGGTGCAGATGAGCGGGGTGAGGGAAGGCGGCCGGGTGCTGGACGTGGCCGGCGGCACCGGGGATCTGTCCGCGCTATTCGCAGCGCGGGTCGGAATGACCGGGCAGGTATGGCTGACCGACGTAAACGGCGCGATGCTCGCGCGCGGGCGCGACCGGCTGCTTGACCGCGGCCGCGTCGTGCCGGTGGTGCAGTGCGACGCCGAACGCCTGCCGTTCCCGGGCGATTATTTCGATTGCGCGGTGGTGGGCTTCGGGTTGCGCAACATGACGCACAAGGAAATCGCGCTGGCGGAAATGCTGCGCGTGCTGCGCACCGGCGGACGCCTGCTGGTGCTGGAGTTCTCGCAGGTGTGGGAGCCGCTCAAGCCGCTGTACAACGGCTACTCGCTCAAGGTGCTGCCGCTGCTGGGCAAACTGGTGGCCGACGATGCGGACAGCTACCGCTACCTCGCCGAGTCGATTCGCCGCCATCCCGGGCAGGAAGAACTGAAGCGGATGATGGAACAGGCCGGCTGTGCGCGCGTCGAGTACTACAACCTCAGCGCCGGGGTGGTGGCGCTGCACCGCGGCCATAAGATCTGAAGCCGATGCTTGCCGCCGCGTTCGTCGCGTTCGCCAATCACCTGCTCGAGTCCGCGCCGTGGGCCCGCGACAAACTGAGCGCACACGCCGGCAAGACTGCGCTGTTCGACGTGTTTCCGGCCCGGCTGGCGGTCGCGGTGGCGGCGGACGGCAGGTTGAAGCCGGCGCCGCCGGAAGCCCTGCCGGCGGTGACGATCCGGCTCACGCACCTGACGCTGCTCAAGGTGTTGGCGGACGGCGAGGAAGCCTGGCGCAAGGCCGAAGTCGCCGGCGATACCGATTTTGCCGCGGTCATTTCCCAGGTCGCGTCCAACCTGCGCTGGGATGTGGAGGAAGACCTGAGCCGGGTGGTCGGCGATATCGCGGCGCATCGCATGGCGCAGGCCGGACGGGCGGCCGCCGCGTGGCCGAAGCAGGCCGCCGTGAGCATGGCCGAAAACGCCGCGGAATATCTCACCGAAGAGAAGGCGCTACTGGTCACGCCGTTGCAGGCCGCCGAATTCATGTGCGAGGTGGACGAACTGCGCGATGCCGTGGAGCGCGTGGACAAGCGCATCGAGCGCCTGTCGCGGCGGGTCCACGGCGGATAGAAAAACAAAGGAAGCGCGGCGCAATCGCCGTCACCTGTCATGCACCTGCTGCGGCTGTTCAAGATCGCCTACGTCTCGTTGCGCTTTGGGCTGGACGAGTTCTTCCTCGGCCATGCCCGGGTGCGCGGGTTGCGCCTGCTGACCGCGGGGCTGCTGTTCTGGCGCCGCCTCGAGCGGCCGCGCGGAGAGCGTCTGCGCCTCGCGCTGGAAGCACTCGGGCCGATATTCGTGAAGTTCGGCCAGGTACTGTCCACCCGCCGCGACCTGATCCCGCTCGACATCGCCGACGAACTGGCGAAACTCCAGGACCAGGTCCCGCCGTTCGCGGCCGAACAGGTGTTCCAGACCCTGGAGCGCGCCTACGGCACGCCTGCCTCGGAAGTGTTCGAGCGCTTCGATGCGACGGCGGTCGCCAGCGCCTCGGTGGCACAGGTGCATTTCGCGGTACTACCGGGCGGGCGCGAAGTGGCGGTGAAGATTCTCAGGCCGGGGATCGGCCGCATCATCGTCGAAGACATTGCGCTGCTCAATGTCGCCGCCGGGTTGATCGAGCGGCTGTGGAAGGATGGCCGCCGTCTCAAGCCACGGGAAGTGGTCGGCGAGTTCGAGAAGCACCTCAATGACGAACTCGACTTGCTGCGCGAGGCGGCGAACGCCAGCCAATTGCGCCGCAATTTCGAGGACTCTCCCCTCCTGCGGGTGCCGGAGATCTTCTGGGATTTCTGCAACAGCCAGGTGATGGTGATGCAGCGCATGAGCGGCACGCCGGTAAGCCATGTCGAAAAACTGCGTGAACAGGGTATCGACATCCCGAAACTGGCGCGCGCCGGCGTTGAGATCTTTTTCACCCAGGTGTTCCGCGACAGCTTCTTCCATGCCGACATGCACCCGGGCAACATCTTCGTCGCGCCGGACGGGCGCTACATCGCGCTGGATTTCGGCATCATGGGCACGCTCACCGAGGTGGACAAGAATTACCTGGCGCAGAACTTCCTCGCCTTTTTCCGGCGCGACTACCGGCGCGTGGCGCAGGTCCACATCGAGTCCGGCTGGATCCCGCCGCAGACCCGCGTGGACGAATTCGAAACCGCAATTCGCGCCGTGTGCGAGCCGATCTTCGACAAGCCGCTGAAGGAGATTTCCTTCGGCAAGGTGCTGCTGGGCCTGTTCCAGACTTCACGCCGTTTCAACATCGAGATCCAGCCGCAACTGGTGCTGCTGCAAAAGACCCTGCTCAACATCGAAGGCCTGGGCAGGGACCTGGATCCCGACCTGGATCTTTGGAAAACGGCCAAACCCTATCTCGAGCGCTGGATGTCGGAGCAGGTCGGCTGGCGTGGCCTGTTGCGCAACCTCCGCAACGAGGCGCCGCAGTGGGCGGTGCTCCTGCCGCAGCTGCCGGGCCTGGTCCATCGCGCGCTTTCGGATCGTCCCGCCAACGACCTGCGCGCGGCAATGGACGCGTCGCTGCAAAGTCAGCAGCGCCACAACCGTCTTCTGACCGGAATTCTCTCCGTCCTGCTGATCATTCTGCTGTTGCAGATCGCAGCCTGGCTCGCCTAGGCCGCTTCTGCGGCAATGTTCCCGTCACGCCGGGGACATGTTTCGTTAATCAAATTGTCACAATCGGTCGCCAGAATCCCGCCCGTTGATGCACCGGCGCTTCGGCCGTGTGCAACTTCCTACCAGATTCGGGCGTTGCCGCCCTCCGGAGATTTGCCGGAAGGTGGTCGCGCCAGGTTTTTTGACACAGGAGAAATCAATGGGATCGAATACCAAAGCGAACAACGCCGGCCTGCCGAACTTGGCACCGAAGCGCCTCATCCTTGCGGCTTCGATCGCCGCGCTGTTCTGTGGCCTTTCCGCCCCCGCGTTTTCCGCGGATACCGAGACGTTGATCGAAAAGCTTCGCGAGAAAGGTGTCCTGAGCGAGGAGGAATACCAGGAAATGCGCACCGAAGCGCGCGCCGAGCGGCGCGCGCAGGCGCTGAAAGAAGCCAATGACGAGGAGAAGAAGGGCAAGAAAGCCGAATCTGCCGCCTCGGAACTCACCGGCAGGTTCAAGGACGGCTTCGTCTTCGAATCCGGCGACGGTCGGCACGCGTTTTCGGTGAACGGCCGGATCCAGGGCGACTACCGCGCATTCGAAAAAAGCACCAGCGCCAACACGTTTGACGTCCGCCGCGCTTATCTCGGTGCCAAAGGCAAGTTCTACGACGACATTACCTTCAACGTGACCGGCGACTTCGCCCAATCAAGCGGTAACGCCGGCTCCAACATTAGTACGCCTACCGGGGGCACGACGAGCGGCAGCCCCATACAGTTGGACGAAGGTTACGTGAACTTTGGCTGGATCAAGTGGGCGCAGTTCCGGGTCGGCCAGTTTCAAATGCCCTTCAGCCTGGAAAAAATCACCAGCGACCTGTTTAACAACTTCCAGGAGCGCAACATCGGCGACGTGATGTCTCCCGACAAACTGCGTGGCGTGATGATCCACGGCAGCCCGACCACCGGACTTTACTACGGGGTTGGGGTGACGAATGGGACCGGGGCGAAGAACACCAACGACACCAACACCGTGGTCGATGGAAAAGAGGCGGTCGGCCGCATTGCCGTGAACATCGCGCAGATGCTTGATCACAAGAGTTCGATTTATCACCTCGGCGGATCCTACGCCGAGACTACCATGGCACCAAGTGCGGCCTTCTCCGGCCGGACCGAAGCGCGCGGCATCACCTTCTTCACGCCGATCGCGTTCACCGGCTCCAACGTCGAGCGCAAACAGGCGGGATTGGAGACCGCGCTGGCCTATGGCCCGGTGAAGCTCCAGGCGGAATCCATTACTACTAGTTACACGGGCACTCTTACCGGCGGGACCGGTTACGACCAGGACATCAAGGCCTACTACGCCAGTATCAATTGGTTGATCACCGGAGAGAAATTCGCGGACGCCTATACCAACGGCGTGTTTGGGCGGATCAAGCCGAACTCCAATTTCACTGCTGGCGGCGGAACCGGCGCTTGGGAAGTCGGAATCCGTTTCAGCCAGTGGGACGCCGGCGATTTCGTCGGAGCTCCGGGCAGCACAGCGGCGGGGGGATTCGACTCGACCAGGTTCACCAGCAAGGCCAAGGCAACAACCGTTGGCCTCAAGTGGATCACCAACCCGAATACCCGCATTCTGCTCAACTACATCGATACCAAATTTGACACGCCGGTTCTTATCTCTGCGGCGCAAGGTTCAGTGGATAGTGAAAAAGCGCTGACCCTGCGCGCGCAATTCGATTTCTGAGATTGAGACTCCTTCAAGCTTGAGCCAGTAACACCGGCTGCCGCGGGTTCCTCAAGGGGCCCGCGGTTTTTTTCGTTGCCGCTGCCACGAATGCCCGGCCGTTTCCCCGCATCTTTCATGGGGTTGGTAGAATTGCCGCTCTGCGAAATCAGGGCGGGACACAGGGCAGGGCATGGCGCTACTCGAGATTGGCAACGTCACCCGTCGTTTCGGCGATTTCGCCGCCGTCGATGACGTCAGCATCAGCATCGAAGCCGGTGAGTTTTTCACTCTGCTGGGCCCGTCCGGCTGCGGCAAGACCACACTGTTGAGGATGATCGCCGGATTCGACGTGCCCGATGACGGGAGAATTGTCGTCGACGGCCAGGATATGACCGGCATTCCACCGGAAGCGCGCAATATCCATACGGTGTTCCAGAGCTACGCGCTGTTCCCGCACATGAATGTCGAAGACAACATTGCCTTCCCGTTGCGCATGGCGAAAACGGACCCGGCGCAAATCGGCCGGCGGGTGGAAGAGGCGCTGGAGGACGTGCGCCTCACCGGCATGAACAAGCGCTATCCCAATGAACTCTCCGGTGGCCAGAAGCAGCGCGTGGCGGTGGCCCGCGCCTTGATCAACCGCCCCAAGCTGCTGCTGCTCGACGAACCGCTGGCGGCGCTGGACGCAAAGCTCAAGGAAAGCGTGCAACTCGAGCTGATCGCCCTGCAGAAGGAAATCGGCGTCACTTTCGTCTACGTGACCCATGATCAGAGCGAAGCACTGGCACTGTCGCACCGGATGGCGGTGATGAACCTCGGGCAGGTCGAACAGATCGACGAGCCGTCGAAGATCTACGGATTCCCGAAGAACCGCTTCGTCGCCGATTTCATCGGCCAGTGCAACCTGCTCGAGGGTGAGATCAAGGCCTGCCAGGGCGAGCGCATGGCCGTGCACCTCGATGGCATCGGCGAGGTTTCGGCGCTCAACGTGGAAGGTGATAAACCGCGGTTGCGGGGCGTGCTGGCGTTGCGCCCCGAGAAAGTGGCGATCGGCCGCGATCTGCCCCACGAGCCGGACCTGAACCGTTTTGAAGGCAAGGTGTACGACTTTCTTTATCTCGGCGACGTCACCGTGTACATCGTCGAGCTTACCGGCGGCATGCGCATCGAGGCGCTGCTGCCCAACTCCGCCGCGGGGCGCACCAAGTTCTTTGAGGCCGGCGACGACGTGCAGGTGAGCTGGCGCTACGACGCCGGCCATTTTCTGAATGATTGATGAGAAATGAAGACCGTGCCTGACCGCGCGCGGCTGCACAAGTGGCTGATCAACGGCCCGCCGCTCGCCTATCTGCTGGTGTTCTTCGCCATTCCCGTGCTGATCATGGTGGTGGCGTCGTTTCGCCACCCGGGCGATTTCGGCGGCCTGGCGCCGCTGTTGTATAGCGACGAAGCCGGCGCACATCTCGACCTTACCGCGGAAAGTTACGGCCGCTTCTTCTCCGATTTCCTTTACACCCGGCTTTTCATCAAGTCGTTTGCCTACGCGGCGATCACCACGCTGGTATGCCTGATCATCGCCTACCCGCTGTCGATGCTGATCGCCCGCAGCGCGAAAAGACACCGCGACCTGCTGGTGCTGCTGGTGATCCTGCCGTTCTGGTCGAATTTCCTGATCCGCGTCTACGCGTGGATGATCATCCTCGGGCCGCAGTCGGTGTTCGTGCGGGCGCTGAACGCCTTCATCGGCTTCTTCGGCTTCGAGCCGGTGTCACTGCTGTTTACGCCCTTCGCGGTCATCGTCGGGCTGGTGTACGTGCATCTGCCGTTCATGGTGCTGCCGCTGTACGCCAACCTGGAGAAACACGACCCGGCGCTGCTCGACGCCGCACAGGACCTGGGCGCGAACGGCTGGCAGCGCTTCTGGCGGGTGACCTTCCCGCTGTCGCTGCCCGGGGTGTACGCCGGCGCCGCGCTGGTGTTCATCCCCGCGCTCGGCATTTTCGCCATCCCCGACATCCTTGGCGGCACCGAGGGCATCATGATCGGCAACGTGATCAAGCAGCAGTTCCTCGACACCCGCGACTGGCCCTTCGGGAGCGTGCTGTCCATCGTGCTCACGGTCGTGGCGGTGGTCCTGGCCGCGCTGGCCGCCTGGGTGGGCAGGAGATCGCGGGTATGAACCGCCGTTCGCCCTGGCTCTGGCTTGCTGGCCTCTTTGCCTATGCCTTCCTGTACGCGCCGCTGGTGATCGTGGTCGCCTACTCCTTCAACGACTCGCGGCTCAATGCCGAATGGGTCGGCTTCACGCTGTCCTGGTACGCGAAGCTCTTCGGCAATGAAAAGATGCTGAAAGCGGCATGGAACTCGCTCGTGATCGGGCTGACCGCCAGCGCGGTCTCCACTGTCCTCGGCACCATGGCCGGCTACGCGATGTACCGCTACAAAATGCGACTGCTGCCGGTGCTGGTGCTGGCGCCGATCGCGATTCCCGAGATCCTCATGGGCGTCTCGTTGCTGATTTTCTTCGTCATGCTCAACATCACGCTGGGCATGGTGTCGATCGTTCTGTCCCACATCGCCTTCTGCATCGGCTTCGTCGCCATCGTGGTGCGCTCGCGGCTCGCCGGCATGGATGAGAGCCTGACCGAGGCGGCCCGCGATCTGGGCGCCACGCCGTGGCAGGCCTTTCGCCTGGTGACCCTGCCGCTGATCATGCCGGGGGTGGTGGCCGGCGCGCTGATGGCGTTCACGCTGTCGATCGACGACTTCGTCATCACCTTCTTCACCGCGGGGGTCGGCTCCTCCACGCTGCCGTTGCAGATCTACACCATGGTGAAGATCGCCGTGACGCCGGAAGTGAACGCCGTGTCGACGCTGCTGATGCTGCTCACGCTGGCGCTGATACTGATCGCTTCGCGGCTTTCGCCCAGCGCCCTGCGCAGCCAGTGAAGGCGGCCGTGAACTACCGCCCGGCAGGCTTTTTCAACGAAAAGCCTCTGGACTGCGGGGCGCGCATTTCTTACCCTTGCGGTTTCGGTGACTGGTTTTCCTTAACCACGGAGAGGGCAACCATGAAGAAGCTGCTGTCCCTGCTGCTGCTCGCAAGCCTGCCGGCGCTGGCGAAAGACGAGTTGCACCTCTACAACTGGAACGACTACATCGCGCCGGAGACGGTGGCCCGATTCGAGAAATCCTGCAAATGCAATTTGGTGCAGGACTACTACGGCGACAACGAGGAAGTGATCGCCAAATTCGCCGCCGGAGCCAAGGGATACGACATCGTCGTGCCCACCTCGAACTACGTGGCCGGCATGGCCAAGGCCGGCTGGCTGCAGCCGCTGGACAGGAGCAAGATCCCCAACTTCAAGAACGTCATGCCGCAGTACCGGAACACCGAGTTCGATCCGGGCAACAATTATTCGGCGCCGTATGCGATGTCGATCACGCTGATCGGCTACAACGAGCAGAAGATGAAGGAGCTGGGCATTACCGTCGATTCCTGGGCGGCGATCTTCGATCCCAGGATCCTCGGGAAGATCAAGGGCCGGGTGACGGTCCTCGACAGCCAGAGCGAGCTGATGGCGGCGGCGCTGAAGTACCTGGGTTATTCGGTGAACGACCGCGATCCCAAGCACTGGCAGCAGGCCAGGGACCTCATCATCAAGGCCAAGCCCTATTGGGCGGCGTTCATGGCGCAGGGTTACATCAAGGAACTCTCCACCGGAAATATCTGGGTGGTGCACGGTTACTCGAACGACATCTTCCAGGCCGACCTCGGGGCACAGGAAGCGAAGCAGAAGTTCCGCATCCGCCACGCGCTGCCGAAGGAAGGCGCGGTGCTGGCGCTGGACGCGATGGTGATCGCAAAGACCGCGCCGCGGCCGGACCTGGCGCACCAGTTCATCAATTTCATGCTCGACGGCAAGAACTCCGCGGACCTCACCAACTTGATCGGCTCGGGCAACCCGAACGCCGACGCATTGAAATACATCAAGCCGGAAATCAAGAACAACAAGGCAGTGTTCCCGGATGCGGAATCGGCGAAGCGGCTGGAGCAGCTGAAGGACATGACGCCCAAGGAACGCCAGTTGCTCAACCGCATCTGGACCGAGATCAAGGCGAAATAGGACTCGACAGCGGCGCGGGGGCCGCCGCGAGTCCGCCTAGACGCCGGTGGCGGGGGTCTTCGTAGCGTAGGTCCGCTCGATCAATTCGAGCAGACGTTCGACGTCCTGCTCCGGCAGGAACTGGATGCCGGCGGCGGGTTCCCGGCCGCTGCCGGAGTCGAATTGGCGGGCGAGATGCTGGATTCCCTGCGCGGCGTTTTGCGGCGCACGCAGACTCACGCGATATCCGCCTTGTCGGCGCACCAGCAACGCCACCGCGCGTGCCGGATGACGCAGTGACAGGTCGTTGGCGAATGCACCGGCAACGCGCCGGCACCAGGCTTCGTCCGGCATGAAGACCGCAATGCAACCCTCACCTCGTTGCAAAACCGGCAGCGTGCGCGCCTGCTCAAGGTCGCCGGCGTAGGCGCGGCGCAGTAAGTCGAATTCGGGCGCGCGCGCCGCAAACACGAGCGGGTCGGCGCTGTGGCGCAAGCGGCGGTAAAGCTCGGCAGGATGAAAATGCAGGTCCTCCACCGATTCTCCGTAGGCGTTGTAGTTCAGACACTCTCCCAGTTCGCGCAGCAATTCGAGATCGTGCGCCGAAACGTGCAGGTCGGCGGCTGCGGCAAGCGCGGATTCCGGCAGGTTGTCCCCGAACGCAGCGACGACCGCCCACGCCCGGTGCTTCCCGCGCAGATAACGATCGACGATCAGGCTGGTGCAGACCGACGGTGAGGTGTCGATGTGCGCGTCGAGAAGAGGATGGCTGGGGACTGCGCCGGCAAAGTGGTGATCGAAATACCGGCAACGTACCCCGGCCTCCAGCATGCGCATGAGCGGGCCACGATTCGTTTCCAGCGAAACGTCGAGCACTGTAATTTCATCTCCGGGCCGGGGCTCTACGCGGGCGAGCAGCTCGATATCGCGCTTGACTCCGGTGACGAGCTCAGCGTCGCGCGGCTCGGCAAGGCGCAGTTGATGCAGAGCGCAGATGCCGTCCGCGTCACCGTTGAAGATGTCATAGAATCTCAAACAGACGTTCCAATGGCTGCGGTTTCGTTTGATTGCACCCGGCGCACTCCACACAAGAACATGAGCGGTCCGTTTTTCTCCCCGGCAACGCGTTACTCGCGCAGATCCAAGCTGGTGCGTTACCTCACGGTAGCTTACCCGCTGCTGGTGGCGTATGCCAGCCTCTACCCGTTCTCCGGCTGGCGTGCGCCGGTCGACGACGCGACGGCGTTCGTTCTCGCCGACTGGCCTTTTTACGTTACCGTTTCCGACGTCACGCTCAACGTTCTCGCCTATTTTCCGCTCGGACTGCTGCTCACCCTGACTTTCATGGGACGCACGCCGCGCTGGGCGGCGGCGACGCTCGGAGTGCTGGCCGGGACGCTGTTCAGTCTTCTAATCGAGGTGGCGCAGGGCTATTTGCCATCGCGCATTGCTTCCAACGTGGATCTGCTCACCAACGCGGGCGGGACGGTGCTCGGTGCCGCTGCAGCCTATGTGTTCGGGGAACGCTGGCTGCTTTCCGGCGAGCTGTTCCGGCTTCGTGGACGTTACTTTCTTCCCGGCGCGACGACAGACTACGGCTTCGTGCTTCTGGCGCTATGGCTGTTTACCCAGCTCAACGCGGAGATCTGGCTGTTTGGCAACGGCGATCTGCGCCACCTGGTGCCCGGCGAAGTCAGCGTGAGTTATTCGGCCGAGTCGTACCGTTACCTGGAAGCCGCTGTTGCCGCACTCAACTTTGCCGGCGTGGCCTTTCTCCTCACCGCAATCGCGCGATCGTTCTTCGGTGCCGCGGTCTCGCTCATGGCGCTGACCGCCGCGGCCCTGGCGCTGAAAACAATCGCTTCATCGGCTCTGTTCATTCCCGGCAATCCGTCGCTGTGGCTTACGCCGGGATCGCTGCTCGGGCTCGCGATCGGCGTCGCGGCGTGGCTGCTGCTGGCTCGTGCCCCCAGGAACGTTCTCATCCGGGCGGCAGTGGTCTGCCTTGTGCTCGGATTGGTCGTGGTGAACCTCGCCCCGGAGAATCCCTATCTGGTCGCGGCGCTGAAAGTGTGGCAGCACGGACATTACGTCAGCTTCAACGGCATGACGCGGCTGCTGTCGGCACTGTGGCCCTTTTTCACGCTCGGTTACCTGATTCTTCTTGCGCGCAAGTATCCGGCCGTGCGCGGCATATAATACGCGGCCAGTACTAAGGATCCTTCCGGTGGGACATTACAAGTATCACGTGTTCTTCTGCTGCAACCAGCGCGAACCGGGCGCTGCGTGCTGCAATAACCATCACGCGCAGGAAATGCGCGATTACGCCAAGGCCCGCGTCAAGTCGCTGCAACTCGCTGGCCCGGGCAAGGTGCGGGTGAACCAGGCGGGCTGCATGGACCGCTGCGACGAGGGCCCGGTGATCGCGATTTATCCTCAGGAGATCTGGTATACCTACGTGGACAAGAGCGACATCGATGAGATCATCGACGAGCATCTGGTCCACGGCCGCATCGTCGAGCGCCTGCGCATTTGAAATCTGCAACACAGCCGCGACTCTCGATTGACGGACCGGCGGGCAGGCTCGAGGTGGTCGCCAACGATCCCGGGGAGGCGCGCCGCGGCGTGGCGCTGGTTGCGCATCCGCATCCGCTGTACGGCGGCACGCTCGACAACAAAGTTGTGCAGACCCTGGCGAAAGCGTTCTTCGCGTCGGGGTACTGCGCGCTGCGATTGAATTTCCGCGGCGTCGGAGCCAGCGACGGCGTGTTCGACGAAGGCCGCGGCGAAATCGAGGATTTGCTGGCGCTCGCGGAGCATGCGCGGCGCACATATGGGGAGAGCGAGTTGGTGCTGGGCGGATTCTCGTTCGGTGGCTTTGTCGCCGCCTCGGTCGCCGGGCGACTCGAGCCGAAGCATCTGGTGCTGGTGGCGCCCGCGGTCGGTCGCTTCCCGGTCGGCACGGTTGCCGACGGAACGCTGGTGGTGCACGGCGCGGAAGACGACGTGGTGCCGCTCAAGGACGCACTCGACTGGGCCCGACCGCAACAGCTTCCGATCGTGGTGCTTCCCGGCGCCGGCCATTTTTTCCATGGGAATCTGGTGACGCTGCAGAAACTTGTTGAACAACACTGTCGCGCCTGATCCCGGTGTCCAGGCGGAAAACCAATTCAAGGGCGTTGGCGCAGAGAGTGCAGAAGGAACAGAGAGAACGCTTTGCGACCTTTGCGTCAACGCTCTTGAATCGGCCTGGTTTTCCAGTGATCGCCGTTGTGAAACTCGTTAGCGCATTTGAGTTGATCTGGTTTTCGCATGCCGCTTCTTGAAGTAAAAGACCTGCGCAAGTCCTACGGCGACCTCGAAGTCGTGCGCGGCGTGAACCTCTCGCTGGAGGCCGGCGAGTGCCACGGACTGCTCGGACCCAACGGTGCCGGCAAAACCACTACGCTGCGCCTGTGCCTGGGACTCGCCGAGCCGGATGCGGGGGAGATCTCGCTTCTCGGTCTCCCGGTGCCGAAGGCCGCGCGCGAGGCCCGCATCCGCCTGGGCGTACTGCCACAGCTCGACAACCTCGACCCGGACTTCACGGTGTTCGAAAACCTGCTGGTGTACGGGCGTTACTTCGGCCAGGCCGACGCCGTAACGCGCGGCCGCATTCCCGAACTCCTGGAGTTCGCCGGACTGACCAACCGCGCAAACTCGAAGATCCAGACCCTCTCCGGCGGGATGAAGCGGCGCTTGTCGCTGGCGCGGGCGCTGATCAACGACCCGGACCTGATATTCCTGGATGAGCCGACCACCGGACTCGACCCCCAGGCCCGCCACCTCATCTGGGAGCGCCTCAAGCAGTTGCTGAACCGGGGCAAGACCATCCTGCTGACCACGCATTTCATGGACGAGGCGGAACGCCTTTGCCGGCGCTTGTCGATCATGGACCATGGCCGCATCATCTCCACCGGCAGCCCGCGCGAACTGATCTCGCGTCACATCGAGCCGGAGGTGCTGGAGGTGTACGGGGAAGACGTTGCGGGATGGGCGGCCGAGCACGGCGACAAACTTGCCATGCGTGCCGAGCATACCGGTGAAACCGTGTTTTGCTACACCAGCCGCGCCGAGCCGCTGATTGCCACGTTGCAGAATCGTCCCGGTTTGCGCTACCTGCACCGGCCGGCGAATCTGGAGGATGTTTTCCTGAAGCTGACCGGACGTGACCTTAGAGACTGACGAGCAGGTGAAAGGTGAAAGGTGGAAGGTGAAAGTGAGAAGCGTCAGGACGGAGCGCTAGAAACCCGATGCGCGCGAAAGATTTTCGTCCACCGGCCCTGAGCCTGCGTTTCGCGCACGTCTGGCGCCGCAACTTCCTGGTCTGGCGCAAGCTCGCGATTCCCTCGATGCTCGGCAATCTCGCCGACCCAATGCTGTACATGCTCGGGCTCGGCTATGGCCTGGGCGCGCTGGTCGGCAAGGTCGGCGGACTGCCGTACATCACTTTCCTGGCCGCCGGCACGGTGTGCTACAGCACCATGAACACCGCGACCTTCGAGGCGCTGTATTCCGCGTTCTCACGCATGCACGTGCAGAGGACCTGGGATGCGATCATGAACGCGCCGATCAACCTCGACGACGTGGTGCTCGCCGAGGCGGTGTGGGCGGCGAGCAAAAGCTTTCTTTCCGGCTGCGCGATCCTGATCATCATCTGGGTGCTCGGGCTGTCGCACTCGCCGCTCACGTTGTGGATCGTCCCGCTCGCCTTCCTGGTGGGGCTGACGTTCGCCTGCCTCGGACTGGTCATGAACGCGGTTTCGCCGAGTTACGATTTTTTTCTTTATTACTTCACGCTGCTGATCACGCCGATGGTGCTGCTCTGCGGCGTGTTCTTCCCGACCGACCAGCTGCCCGGGGTGCTACAGGCGGTCTCGGCGGTGCTGCCGCTCACCCATGCCGTCCAGCTGGCCCGTCCGCTGGTCGTCGGCGTCGCGCCGGCCGCGCCGGCATTTCATGTGCTGGTGTTGCTGGGTTACGCGGCGGTCGCGTTCTATGTCGCACTGGTTCTGACGCGGCGGCGGCTGCTCTCCTGACATGTCTCGCCCCGCCGCCAGTCCATATTCCGAGGCCTGGTGGCTCGAGCCCCTCGCCGTGCAGCTCGCCGAACTGGAGGCCGGCACCGCCGGCCTGAGCGAACGCGAGGCGCGCCTGCGGCGCACGCGCT
>JBGQGT010000011.1:0-14464 GCA_041497595.1 Gammaproteobacteria bacterium | reverse complement strand
TGCGCCAATGAACGATGCAGAACGCGCCGTACGAAGTCAAATCTAACACTTTGATAGATTTAAAAAAATATCATTCAAATCAGACCGCTGCGGCATCGGCCCGGACCGCTGGCCGACGTTTGTTACATCTCGCTGGCATCTCTGCCGGTGCCGGTGGGCCTCGGTCGGGTCAAATTCGCCGTGTCGGCGCGGGTTCCCCGATTTATCGAATCCTGCCGATTGCGGACCAAGGGGAGTTCTGCCCGGACGGCGCTGCATTTTTCTACGTCTTCTCGCGCTCAGAGACGTTCGATCCCGATCCTGGCCCATCCGCCGTGCGCGACACGCATCAGGCGGCGCCGGATGCCACTCGCAGGCGCGGCCCGAAAGGCTTCGGCTTGGAGACTCCGAAACCCTGAGCAAAATCCACGCCTATCTCCCGCAGCATCACCATCACGCGGTCGCTGTCCACGAATTCGGCGATGGTCTGCTTGCCCATGACATGGCCGACGCTGTTGATTGCCTCGACCATCGCACGGTCGATGGGATCTTCCGCCATGTCCTTGACGAACCCGCCGTCGATCTTGAGAAAGTCCACCGGCAGGTGCTTCAAGTAGGCAAACGAGGACATGCCCGCACCAAAATCGTCCAGGGAGAACAGGCAGCCGAGCGATTTCAGTTCACGGATGAAGTGCGCCGCCTTTTCCAGGTTGGCGATCGCCGCGGTCTCGGTGATTTCGAAACAGATGGTCTGCGCCGGCACGCCGAAATGCGCAAACTGCTCGCGCACGAATTCGAGGAATCGTTCGTCCGTGATCGAAGACCCGGACAGGTTGATGGCGCAGACGCCCAAATCGTAGCCGCTCTCGGCGCGCTGCCGCGAGATCGTTGCAAAGGCGGTGCGGATCACCCAGCGGTCGATCGCGGGCATGAGGTTGTAGCGCTCCGCCGCCGGGATGAACGCCATCGGCGGCACCAGCTCGCCGCGCTCGTCGAGCATGCGGATCAGGATCTCGCAATGGGTGCCGTGACGCCGCGCAGGATCGAGTTCGACGATGTCCTGCGCGTAAAGGACGAAGCGGTCTTCGTCGAGCGCCTTCTGCAGGCGGCCGATCCACTCCATTTCGCCTTGCCGCATCGACAGCTCGCTGTCTCCCCGGTGATACACCTGCACGCGGTTGCGGCCTTTCTCTTTTGCCATGTAGCAGGCGGTGTCGGCGGCGCTCATCACGTCCGCGAGCGTGAACAGCCCGTCCTCCACGTTGACCAGGCCGATGCTCACGCCGATGTTGAACGAGCGGCTTTCCCAGGCAAAGTGAGAATCCGTCACGGTCTGGCGCAATTCGTCTGAGATCCGCAACGCGTTGTCGGGAGCGCAGTTCTCCAGGAGCACGCCGAATTCGTCGCCGCCCAGCCGCGCCAGGGTATCCCCCTCGCGCAGGCGGCGCTGCAATACCGCACTGACCTGGCGCATGAGCTGGTCTCCGGCGGCGTGGCCGCAGGTGTCGTTGACGACTTTGAACTGGTCGAGGTCGAGATACATCACGGCGTGGTGCCGCCCCAGTTGCGCGGCGCTCTTCAGCGCCAGGCTCAGGCGATGCTCGAATTCGGTGCGGTTGATGAGCCCGGTGAGTGAATCGTGGCTCGCCTGGTAGGAAAGCTTGGCGGCGTACTGGCGCTCGCGGCTCACGTCGTGCAGGACCAGCACCACGCCGGTGATGCGCCCGGATCGATCGCGGATCGGCGCAGCCGACTGCACGATCGGGACTTCGCCGCCGTCGTTGCGCACCAGCAGCATGGTCGCGGCCACCTCGATGGTGCGCTCCTCGCGCAACACCATCTCGATGGGATTGGGCGCCGGCTTGCGGCTGGTTTCATCGATTATGCGGAAAACGGCCTGCAGCGGCAGACCGCGCGCTGCGGCCGTGGTCCAGCCGGTCAGCTCCTCCGCAACCGGGTTGAGGTATTCGACCCAGCCGTCGGTGTCGGTGGTGATCACGCCGTCGGCGATGGAGGCGAGCGTCACCTGGGCCCGTTCTTTTTCGGCAAACAGCTCCACGGCGGCCAGCTTGCGGTCGGTGACGTCGGTGATCGCTCCGGCCATGCGCACCGCCGCACCTTCGGCATCGCGCACCGACCGCCCGCGTGCGCGGAACCAGCGATAGTCTCCCGCCTTGGTCTGCAGACGCATCTCGGTGTCGAATGGCACGGCACGCTGAAGGTGTTCTTTGAAGGCGAGGTCCGTGGCCTCTTTGTCCTCGGGATGCAGGCGCGACATGAGCGCGGAAACGGTGCTTTCCATCTCGCGCTCGGAAAGTCCCAAAAGTTGCTTGAAGCGCGGCGAGTAGTACACCTCACCGGTGAGTGTGTTCCAGTCCCACAAGCCGTCGTTGCTGCCGGTGACGGCGAGATTGAAGCGCTCCTGGCTGAGCTTGAGCGCCTCTTCGGCCTCTTCGCCGCGCCTTAGCATGCGCTGCGAGAGAAAAATGCCGACCGGGATCAGCGTTCCGACGGCCGCGAGGTTCGTGATAAGCAGCAGGAACTGGGTCGCGCGCGCCGCGTCCCCCAGCTTCTTGGTGAATGCATCTTCAAGAGGCGTCAGGCGCGCGTTGATTTCGAAGATCCGTTCAATGATCGGACGCAGGGATTCGGGGGTATGGATACCCGAGGTTATGTGCGCGCGCAAATCCTCGGCGGCCTCGGTGATTTCCGCGATGAGATGGTCACCTCGCTCCCAGACGGAGATGACCTCGGCCATGAAACTCACCGACCTGAAGCGGCGGTAAAGCCTGATGACGTGCGGGATGTCGTCGGGGTGCGTGCGCCCCTCGATCAGGCCCTGCCATGCCACCGCGTAATCGGGATCCGGCTTGTTCAGCTCCTCGCGCGCCTTGCGGTCGCCCAGCGGCACCGCGATGGCGGACCGGTACTTCAGGTAATCATTGTCGGCGTGGGTTTCGGCGTAGCGCAAAAGATGGAACACGGCCTGTTTCTGCCCCTTTGACCAAAGGCTCTCGCCTTCAGAATAGGAACGCACCGCGACCAGGGTGCTCATGGATTCGGTCGCCAGCCATACCAGGACGATGACGATGACCAGGAATGGCCAGATGATCAGCAGCAGCCGCCTGCTGATCGGTATGAAGTTGCCGATTTTCCCCAGCATTGCCATATCCCGGAGACCGCGTTTGGACCTCTGAAGGTGGACCAGCCAGCCCGCGTGTCTGTGCAAGTCGTACCCGAATCCAGAAATTGCCTGGCGAGGCGGATTTCCGGCGAACGCCGGCGACTGCGTCACCAGCCCACTTTGCCACTGGAAAGGATACCGCTACGACAAGGAAAATACCAGTTGATAAAAGCATTTAGATCAATAATCTGCGGTGTTTTCTGAGGAAATGTAATGTCGCAACGACGGGAACGGGCAGGAGGCAATGGCAGCGATCGGGGAAGCCATGCGCGGACTCGCCAGCCACGCCCTGAAACCCCGGTCCAATACCGGGAAGCGTTGAGTGCAAGTAAGTCTTTGCTGCCATTCAGTCACGCTTTCGGCAAGGGACTTCGCCTGAGCGGGGAACGCCGCCGATCACCGGCCGCGCCGGAATGTATCCTAACGAACAGAACACCCGCTTGACTCACTGTTATCCTGCGCGGACCTTGAACCCGTTATGGATCATCCGCCCCGCGGCCGATGGCATCACATTGAAAGAATCCGTTGCGCCAATATTTCCGAAAATCCGGCACTCGCAGGTTTAGGGGCCTCGCTGTAGAACGGCTCGCGATGCACCGGCTTGTAATGCGCTCGCTGCGCACCTTGGCCGGTGTTGCTCTGGGTGCTCTGTTGACGTGCACGTCGACCGCGCATGCCGATGTGTTCGCAGATGGCGACCATGTCATGCTGCAGGTCGGACCTTATATGTTTCACCGCTACTATGATGCCAAGCACAACAACGTGCCAATGCTCGTTGGCGTGGAATGGGAATCGGCTTCGCGCTGGGAGCTCGGGGCGAGTTATTTCGAGAACTCCTTCTATCAGCCGTCCATTTACATCTATGCCGGCAAGCGCTGGTTTTTAAGATCGGCAGACGACGGCTTCTATTTCAAGATCACGGGAGGACCGCTATACGGATACAAGGAGCCGTACGAAGACAAGGTCCCCTTGAACCACAACGGACTCGGGCTCGCAATCATCCCCGCAGTTGGTTACCAATATCAGCGAGCGAACGCGCAGTTGGTTATTCTCGGCATAGCCGGAGTGATGCTGACGTTCGGTTACGATTTCGGGAAGTAGCGGGAAAATCCGGGGCGGCAAGGCGCGTCGTGGCCGCTCTCGCTCGAGGGTGCCCCCGGCTGAGTAACGAATTGTCACGTGGTAAACGTCCGCCGGCTCCGGTCGTTTGTGGAAGCGTGTCTTCTGCAAAAAGGGAGGGTTGACGTGGACAAGAGAATCGCTGTTCCCCTGCTCCTGGCTGCATGCGCGGCCCCGAGCTATGCCTACGACTACACCGACACCGCCGAAGTGGTCTCTGCCGTCCCGATTTACCAGACGGTCAACGAACCGCGGCAGCAATGCTGGACCGAGTCGGTGACCTACTACGAGGAATCCGGTCGTTCCAACGGCGGCGCCATCATCGGCGGCATCACCGGCGGATTGCTGGGCGCCCAGGTCGGCAGGGGCAACGGCAGGATCGCCGCTGCCGCCACTGCCGCCGCAATTGGCGCACTGGTCGGTGACCGCCTCGATAACCGCTACAGCTACTCCGCGCCGGTCACCCGGCCGGTGCAGCGCTGCAACGTGGTGGACAGCTACCGCAAGACGATCAGCGGCTATCAGGTCACGTACCACTACAACGGCCGCAACGCGACCGTGATCCTGCCCTACGATCCGGGTCCCCGCGTGCGCATCAGCGTCGGCATTGCCGACAACGGAGGCTCAAACACCTACATCGTGCCGCATTCACACATGGTCCGTCCTTCGGTGACCCGCATCACCTACGTCGACGACCGCGATGTGCAGGTGTGGAAAAAGAAACCGTATAAGCGTCCGAAGCACGATCGCGACCGGGACGATTAACCCCAAGCCGCGAGTTGCGGGGGGTCCGAGTTTCGAGCGAGTTGTACCCGGCCTTCTTTCCTCGGCCCACAAACCTTAATTTTTCCTCCCCTCGGGCGCCTCTGGCGCCCTTTCTTTTGTAGCCAGGCAACCGCCTGCCGCGAAGACCCACCGGTAGAATTGCATTTCCAAGAACGACCTTGCGCCGAATCTCGCCATCAACATGCTTACGCCCACGCCAAAGTCCATCCATCTGAAGGACTACACGCAGCCGGCGTTCCTGATTTCCACCGTGGACCTGGACGTGGATATCCGCGACGACGACGCGCTGGTAAAGGCCACGCTCGCTGTTTCGCGCAATCCGCAGGCCGCCGGTTCAAGGGCGCCGCTCCTACTCGACGGCGACCAGCTGGAGTTGTTGTCGGTCGCGGTGGACGGCAGGCCGCTCGACAACACCGCATACACGCTGGATGCAGAACGCCTGACGATTCCCGGTGTGCCGGACCGGTTCATGCTGGAAACCGTGGTTCGCATCGTGCCCAGGCAGAACTCCAAATTGATGGGTCTGTTCGCTTCCAAGGACGGTTTCTTCAGCCAGTGCGAAGCGGAAGGCTTCCGCCGCATCACCTTCTTCCCCGACCGGCCGGACGTGATGGCGCGCTACACCACCACCATTCATGCAGACCGCGCGGAATATCCCTGGCTGCTGTCCAACGGCAACCTGGTCGCGCAGGGCGACGAGGACCACTTCACCCCGGCCCTCTCCCCCTTAACCTCACCCCGCCCCTCTCCACAAGTGGAGAGGGAGGAAGGGTCAAGATTCGGAGAGGGAGGAAAAGTTCAACGGAAAGGTCAACGACATTGGGCGAAATGGGTGGACCCGTTCCCGAAGCCCTCGTATCTGTTCGCGATGGTGGCGGCAAGGCTCGACCGGCTGGAGGACAATTTCGTCGCCAGGTCCGGGCGCAATGTGAAGCTTTTTGTTTTCGTCGAGCCGGGCAAGCTCGACCAGTGCAAATTCGCGATGGCTGCGCTGAAGCGCGCCATGAAATGGGATGAAGAGGTGTTCGGCCTGGAACTCGATCTCGATCAGTACATGATCGTCGCGGTCGGCGATTTCAACATGGGCGCGATGGAGAACAAAGGCCTCAACATCTTCAATACCAAGTACGTGCTGGCCCGCGCCGATACCGCCACCGACAACGACTTCATGTTCCTCGACCGGGTGGTGGCGCACGAATACTTCCACAACTGGACGGGCAACCGGGTGACCTGCCGCGACTGGTTCCAGTTGAGCCTGAAGGAAGGCCTCACCGTTTTCCGCGACCAGGAATACGGCGCCGATACCTACTCGCGTCCGGTACAGCGCATCCAGGAGGTGCGGGGGCTGCGCGGTGCGCAGTTTCCCGAGGATGCCGGGCCGATGGCGCACCCGGTGCGGCCCGCGTCGTACATGGAGATCAGCAACTTCTACACCGCCACCGTGTACGAGAAGGGCGCGGAAGTCGTACGCATGGTCCACACGCTGATCGGGGCCGTGAACTTCCGCAAGGGCATGGATCTGTATTTCCGGCGCCACGACGGCCAGGCGGTGCGAACCGAGGAATTCGTCCAGGCCATGCAGGATGCCTCGGGCCTGGACCTCACCCAGTTCAAGCGCTGGTATGACCAGGCCGGCACGCCGATGCTGGATGTGCGCGGGAACTACGATGCATCCGCCGGGCGCTACACGCTGACCGTGAAGCAGTCCTGCCCGCCGACCCCGGGGCAGGAAGAGAAGCAGCCGTTCCACATCCCGCTGGCGGTCGGCCTGGTCGGGCCGGACGGCAACGATGTTCCGTTGCAACTGGACGGCGAGAACCGGGCCGCCGGCACCACGCGTGTGTTGTCCGTGAAGCGCGCCGAGGAAGAATTCGTGTTCCTCAACGTGGCCCGGCAACCGGTACCTTCATTGCTGCGCGGCTTTTCGGCGCCGGTGAACCTGCGCTTCGAATACGGCGACGCCGATCTCACCCACCTGATGGCGCACGATTCCGACGCCTTCAACCGCTGGGAGGCGGGACAGCGACTCGCGCTCAATTTGCTCCTGCGCGGCATCGCGTCGTACCGCGCCGGCCATGCTCCGGCGTTTCCGGAATCCTTCGTCAAGGCGTTCTCGCGCGTGCTCGCGGACGCGGCGCAGGATCCGGCGTTCGCCGCCGAAGCACTCGGCCTGCCCTCCGAGGGCTACGTCGCCGAGCAGATGGAAGAGGTGGATTCCGATGCGATCCACGCCGTGCGCGTGGCACTGCGCAAGCACCTGGCCGCGGCGCTCAAAGGCGAACTGCTTGCCGCCTACCGGGCCTTTACGGCGCCCGGCCCCTGCAACCCTGACGCGAAGTCGGCAGGGCAACGCAGCCTGCGCAATCTCTGCCTGTCGTATCTGATGGAACTGGACGATGCCGCGGTGCGGATGCTGGGCGTCAGGCAGTTCGATTCCGCGGACAACATGACCGACTCGATGGCGGCGCTGACCGCTCTGGCCAATACCGACTGCCCGGAGCGATTCGAGGCTCTGGAGAAGTTTTACGCGAAATGGAAGGACGAGTCGCTGGTCACGGACAAGTGGTTCGCGGTACAGGCCACGTCCCGGCTGCCCGATACGCTCGCCGCAGTGAAGCGCCTGCTGTCGCATCCGGCGTTCAACTTGAAGAATCCCAACAAGGTGCGCGCGGTGATCGGCAGTTTCTGCCAGGGCAACCACGTGCGCTTCCACGCCGCCGACGGTTCCGGCTATGGGTTCGCCGCCGAACAGGTGATCGCTCTCGACCCTCTCAATCCACAGGTCGCCGCGCGGCTGGCCCGCTCGTTCGATCGCTGGAGGAAATTCGACACCATCCACCAGAAGCACGCCAAAGCGGCGCTCGAGCGCATCCGCGACACCGCGGGGCTGTCCAAGGACACCACCGAAGTCGTGACCAAAGCACTGACTACCTCAGGGTGAGGTGGGCGGGAACTCGATGTGCTCAATGAAAACCACTTTGCCTTTTTCGTTCTTGACGATGTTGTATCCGTGCGCGCCGTCGCCGTTGGAATTGAAGTTGTAAGTACCCTCCACACCCTTGAGCCCGCGAATGCTCAGCATCGCATCGCGCACGGCGTCCGCATCAGTGGTTCCTGCTTTCTCGATCGCATGTTTGAGCAGGTACAAACCTCCATACGCCCAGGCCGAAAACAGGTCCGGCTCGAAGCCGTGTTTTTTGCGGAAATTGGCGGCGAACGTCCTGCTCTCCTGGTTGGCATCCACCACGAAGTCGGATACGCCGTAAGTACCCCACAGCGCGTCCTCCGCCAGCCTGATTGCGGTTTCGGTGACTATGGAGGTGGAACCCACCCAGGGAATGGTGACGCCGAGTTGGCGCAGTTGCCGGGCGAAGATCCCCACGTCCGGCGAGTTGGTCATATAACTGCCGATCACGTTCGCGCCGGATTTCTTGACCGCCAGCACGATGGGGGTAAAGTCCTGCTGGTTGTTGGTGTAGCCCTGCACCAGCACCGGCTCGATCCCGTATGCCTTCAATGCGTCCACCAGCGCATTCTTGCCGCCCGTGCCGAAAGTATCCGTCGAGTGAATGATCGCCCACTTGCTGCCGTTGAGCTTCTTTGCCCCGAACTCCGCCATCACTTTCGAGGAGTACAGGTCGTTCGGACGAACACGGAAAATCCACGGATTGTTCACGCGGGTGAGGCTGGGATCGCTGCCTCCGATCACGGCCGGAATGCGCGCCTTGGCAATGGTGGGTGAAGCCGCCTGCACCTGTGTGCTGCGCAGCGGACCGATCACTGCCACGACTTTCCTGCCTAACAGCTTGGAGTAGGCCAGCACCGTGCCCGGATTGGTGCTCTGGTTATCCTCGATCTGAAGTTCCACCGGCCGGCCAAGAATGCCGCCGCTGGCATTGATCTCCTCCTGCGCCAGCCTGGCGCCGTAGGCAGTGAGCATCCCGGCTTCCGCCTGCGGACCGGTGACTTCGTCCACCAACCCGAACACGATCGGATCCGCGGCCCGGGCAGGCGCGACCGTGGCAAGCACGATGACACAAGACGCAAGAAAAACAACGATTGCGTTACGCATGCTGCTCCTCCTTTTTTGCCTTTGTTGACTGCTCCATCCGCACAACCCGCAGATATTCTGCCCTCAACTGCGACCCCCGTGGAACCGCCTCCGATCGGACGGGCGCTACGGGGTCGATTCGGAGCGCCTAACGGGTCTTCCTCCGCGACGGCACGCGCACGCTGGCGGCCTTACGGGCGTGCCCTTCGAAAAACGCGGCAAGCAGATCGACATCTTCAGCACGCGCACCAGTCGGTCGCGCCGCCAGCGCGACGGTGCGCGCCGGCACCTGGGTTGCGAACGGCCGGGCTATCAGTTGGGTGCCGTTCAGTATTCCCGCCTTCAGCGTGAGTTCCGGCAGCAGCGTCACGCCCAGCCCTCCCTCCACCATCTGGATCAGCGTGTGCAGGCTGGTGGCTTCCACCATCGCTTTCGCCTTGGCTCCACGGGCCCCGCAAGCCGCAATGGCATGATCGCGCAGGCAGTGGCCTTCCTCCAGAAGCAGCACGCTGCCGGGTTCGAGATCGCGCACCAGCACCTCCTTGCTTTTGGCGTGCGGATCGTCCTGGCGCGCCACGAACCAGAATTCATCGCGGAACAACGGCCTGACCGCCAATTCTCCGGTGTCGAACGGCAACGCGATCAACGCGGCATCGAGCTCGCCGGCGCGCAGCTTCTCCAGCAACCGCTCGGTCTGGTCCTCGCGCAGATAGAGCTTCAACTCCGGATAGGCTTCCCTCAATCCGGACAACACCCCCGATAAAAGGAAAGGCGCGATCGTCGGGATGACGCCGAGCCGGAACAATCCCGACAGCGGCGCACCGGCGCCGCGCGCCGTCTCCACCAGGTCCTGGGCAGCGGCGAGCAGGGTGCGCGCGCGGCGGGAGACTTCCTCGCCGGCAGGCGTCAGGCGCACGCCACGGGGATCGCGCTCCACCAGCTCCACGCCCAGCAGCGTCTCCAGTTCCTTGATGCCGGCGGACAAGGTCGACTGGGTCACGAAGCTGGCTTCGGCTGCCGCGCGGAAGTTGCGTTTGTCGGCGACCTCCACCAGGTAGTGCAGCTGGCGCAGCGAGGGCAAGGCGGCCATGGAATTCACCCATGATCGAATAATTCGATCAGTCTAAACGAATTTACTCGTTGGATCGATTGGGCCGGCCGGCACAAACTGCGCGTCACAGGAATTTATCAACCGAAACCGAAAGGCAACCACCATGCTGACCATTGGCGACAAACTGCCGGCTTTCGACCTGGCTGCGGTCGTTTCGACCGAGCAGGACAAGGCCTTTACCCGCATCACCGGGGCGTCCAACCCCGGCAAGTGGAAAGTACTGTTCTTCTGGCCGAAGGACTTCACATTCGTGTGTCCGACCGAAATCGCCGCCTTCGGCAAGCTCAACACCGACTTCAACGACCGCGACGCGCTGATCTACGGCGTATCGATCGACAGCGAGTTCGTGCACCTGGCCTGGCGCAATAACCACGCCGACCTCAAGGACCTGCCGTTTCCGATGCTGGCCGACATCAAGCGCGAACTGTCGCAGGCGCTGGGCGTGCTGGACAAGAAGGAAGGCGTGGCTTTGCGCGCCACCTTCATCGTCGATCCCGAGGGCGTAATCCGCTTCGTGTCGGTGAACGACATGAACGTCGGCCGCAACCCCGAGGAAGTGCTGCGCGTGCTGGATGCGCTGCAAACCGACGAATTGTGCGCGTGCAATTGGAAGAAGGGCGACGAGTTCCTGAAGGCGGCCTGAGCCGGCTTTCCGGACGCAGTACGAAATCCTGAACCACGGAGGACACAGAGGACACGGAGGAACAGCAGCAACGGCAAGAGTCATCCCGCAATGGAGACGCGACACACCACTGTCGCAAGGTAATGTTTCTAGTTGGCCTGCTTCCTTCCGGTTTTTTCTCCGTGTCCTCTGTGTCCTCCGTCGTTGAGGCTGTGCAAAAAGGTCCAATCTCGCGTTGACCATAGATGTGCCTCAAGCGTTAATCCATCAGTCACTGATGGAGTCAAACGATGGCGCGATTCAAGGTAGTGGACATGAGCCCGCGGTTCTTGCCGGTGGTCTTGGAGCAGCAACTGGTGGCTGGCACATTCGAGTATGCGGTGCACACACTGATTGATTCAGAGTTTGATTTATCGGCGCTGGCTGCCAAATTCAAGAATGACGAAACAGGCGCACCTGCTTACGACCCGGCAGTGATGCTCAAGATTGTGCTGCTGGCGTATTCACGGGGCATGGTGAGTAGCCGGGCCATTGAGCGGGTATGTGAAGAGAACGTAGTGTTCATGGCGATTTCGGGAGACACGCAACCGGCCTACACCACGATTGCGGCGTTTGTACGAGGCTTGAGCGATGAGATCACAGCGATCTTTACCGAGGTAATCTTGATCTGTGATCGTCAGGGGTTGATCGGTCGGCAGATGTTTGCCATCGACGGGGTGAAGCTGCCAGGCAATGCGAGTAAAGCCAAGAGCGGCACCCACGCTGAGCTGGCGCATCAGGCGCAAGCCATCGAGCGGCGGGTGAAGTCGATGCTCAAGGAGCACCGCAGCCAAGATGCGCGCGGTGACCGAGGTGGGGTTGCGGCAATTTCTCAAGCGCAGGCCACGCAAGATGAACGGATCAAAGCACTCAAAGCCGAGGCCAGGTCGATCCGCCGGTTTCTGGCATCCAATAGCAAGCGCCAGTCAGCCAAGGGGCCTGAGCGCAAGAGCAATTTGACCGATAACCAGAGCGCTAAAATGGCCACCAACAAGGGTGTGATCCAGGGCTACACGGGCGCAGCCGCGGTGGATGCCAAGCACCAGATCATCGTCGCCGCGCAGGCCCACGGCTCGGGCTCAGAGCAAAGCTTGCTCGTGCCCATGATTGCGCAAGCCAAGCCCTTTGCCACAGATGAAACGCTGATCACGGCGGACGCGGGCTATCACAGCGAAGCGAATCTGAAAGAGCTCAGTGCGCAGGCCATCCCAGCGCTCATCGCCGACGGGTTGATGAGAAGGCGCGATGAGCGATTCAAGCATCAGGGCAAATACAAGGCGGGGCCTGATCCGCTGTACAACAAAGCGCCCGCTCCCAAACCCATCAGCCGCAGCAAGTTCACGCCGCAGGACTTTACCTACGACCCAGAGCAGAACACCTGCATCTGCCCGGCGGGCAAATCGCTTTACAGCAATGGCAGTCACTGCACGACCCACGGCAGAACGCACCACAAGTTCACCGGCGCCCAGCGCGACTGCGTGCCCTGCAATCTCCGCGACCAGTGCCTGCGCACGCCAGACAAGACACGCACCCGCCAAGTGGCTTTCTTCCATCAGGGCCAAGCCTCACCGCTCAAGCACACCGAGGCGATGAAGCGGCGCATTGACTCCGCCGAGGGCCGCGCCCTCTACGGTCGGCGCATCGCCACCGTGGAACCGGTGTTTGGCAACCTGCGCTACAACAAACGTCTTGACCGCTTCACGCTGCGCGGCCAGCGCAAAGTGGACACCCAATGGAAGCTCTACTGCATGGTGCACAATATCGAGAAGCTGGCGCATCATGGCTATGCGCAGTAGATGAGGATGGCGCAGCCTCAGCGCCCCCATCGCTTGCGAATTCCGATCGGGTCGCTGAAACTGAGCCCGTGATAACTATTGCAATCAACCCCTACCCGACCATGACGAGTCAACACCGATCATCGATCGCAAATCGGGTTTTTGCACAGCCTCGTTAGGCAATCAGCAATACAAAGAAAGGATTCAACCATGTCGATCCAGACACTGAAAGACCGGCTGCCGGAGTATGCCAAGGACCTGAAACTGAACCTGGGATCGCTTGCCGCCGAAACCGTACTCAACGACACCCTCAAGGCCGGCACCTTCGTCGCCGCGGCCTTTGCCTCGCGCAACTCCGAGGTGATCGCCGCCGTGAACGCGGAATTCGCCGGTAAGCTGGCGCCCGCCGATTTCACCGCCGCCAAGGGCGCAGCCGCGATCATGGGCATGAACAATGTCTATTACCGCTTCCTGCACCTGTCGGGGAACGCGGAGTACCAGCGCCTGCCGGCCAAGCTGCGCATGAACGTGATCGCCGCGCCTGGCACTGCCAAGGAGAATTTCGAGTTGTGGTCGCTGGCCGTATCGGCAATCAACGGCTGCGGTCTGTGCATCACCGCGCATGACAAGGTCGTGCGTGCCGCCGGCATCACTGCAGAACAGATCCAGGCTGCGGTGCGGATTGCCGCGGTGGTACACGCAGTCGCCGTGACGCTGGAAGCGGAAGCGGCGGTTCCCACGCAAGATCTCGCAGTCGCCGCATAGTCGTATCGGCAGGAAGTACCATCGGCCTGAGTAAAGCCGGGCGTAACAAGGAAACGGCGGTCTTACGTGACCGCCGCTTCCCCCTTGAAACCGGCTTCCTTCATATAGAGCGCCAGTACGTTATCCATGCTGGCCGCGTGATTGGCGAACCACTGCGCCACAGCCTGGGCCAACACCCGGCCGAAGCCGGCTTTGCCCGCCGCCGCGCGTTTGTGCACTTCACGCGCTATTTCCAGAACGCCGTCGTGCTCCGACACGTGACATTCGGTCGCGTGGATGCCGCAGTCTATCGCATCATCCACCCAGGCGAACTTGGGCGCCCTGGCACCCGACAAAGGCCGCCGGCACTGGGTCATCGCCCAGCACGCTGCGATTGACAGCGCCGACGTGCCGTAAGACCCTGCGCACATATGGGAAACTGCGTGTCCGCATGAAGAGTTTGCCCGATGCCCGAACTTCCCGACATCGTCGTCTACATCGAGAACCTGGATTCCAGGATTCAAGGCAGAACCCTCGAGCGCATCCGGCTTCTGAATCCGTTCGTTCTGCGCACCGCGATCCCGCCAATCTCATCGGCCGAGGGCAGGAAGGTCCTGGGCCTGCGCCGGCTGGGCAAGCGCATCGTCATCGGACTGGAGGACGATCTGTTTTTGGTGCTGCATCTCATGGTTGCGGGCAGGCTGCGCTGGTTCGAAGGCAAGGCCAGGCTTCCCGGGAAGATCGCGCTTTCCGCGTTCGATTTCGACAGCGGCACGCTGGTATTCACCGAAGCCGGCACCAAACGCCGCGCATCGATCCATCTGGTTCAAGGCGAAGCTGCGATGAGCGCACTGCATGCCGGCGGAATGGAAGTGCTGGACTCGGAGCAGGCGGCCTTCTCCCAACGGCTCAAGGCTGAAAACCACACCCTCAAGCGCGCGCTCACCGACCCGCACATCTTCAGCGGCATCGGCAACGCGTATTCCGATGAGATCCTGCACCGTGCCAGACTCTCCCCGATCGCCTTGACCGAGACATTGGGCAACGAAGAAGT
>JBGQGT010000010.1:0-15256 GCA_041497595.1 Gammaproteobacteria bacterium | reverse complement strand
GCTTACAAGGATGTCAGCGAAGTCGTCGATGCGGCGGACCACGCAGGACTCGCGAGCAAAGTGGCGAGGCTCGAGCCGCTGGTGTGCGTGAAGGGCTGACGACTACGCCGCGTCTCCCGTCGCCGGAAGGCATTCGGACGCAGGCGTGAGCGACAGCCGCTGCAACAATGGTGCCCAGGTCTGCGGGTGCTGCGCCCGGTCAAGCGGTCGCGAAGCATCGTAGGCGAATACCGACTCAAGCTCATCGGTCTGCAGCGGCTCGTGAGTCCTCAGTTGATGTTCGAGTACCGCCAGGTCCGCGTCGGAAGCGTCGTCGCCCCGCTCGCTTCGGGCGAGGATGCGCTCACGCAATAGCCCTTCGCTCGCAGTGAAGTCGACGATCAAAAATGGGATGCCTGCGCGTGCCGCAAGGGCGCAAAACATATCCCGCTGCCTGTGCTGGAGGAAGGTGGCGTCGACGATAACGCTATGTCCGGCTTCAACGATGATCCGCGCCAGATCGAGGAGCCGCCTGTAGGTCGACTCGGTCGCATCGGGACGATACAGGCCCTCGGCAATGCCCGACCCGGGACGTTCCTTCGGCCTAAGGCCATGGATCCGCTTTCTTTCTACATCGGATCGGACTCGGATCGCGCCGGTCAATTCGAGCAGCGGCTGCGCCAATGTGGTCTTGCCGCTTCCCGAAAAGCCGTGGGTGATCAATACGAAGCTGCGAGACGGCTGCGCGCAACTCGCCGCGACACTGAGGTAGCGGCCGAAAAGCGCCGTCGCAGAAGCCTGGTCCTCGGGCGTGCATCCCTGCTGGCCGGCGCGCATGAGCATGACTTTCGCACGCACCATCGCCCGGTAAGCGCAGTAGTAACGCAGCACGCGCAAGCCGGCATAATCGCCGGTTGCTTCGAGATAGCCGTTCAGAAACCGCCGCCCAAAGTCCGTTCGACCGGCCGCCTGGAGGTCCATGACCAGGAATGCGACTTCGTTCATGACGTCGATCCAGCGCAATTCAGGATTGAACTCGATGCAATCGAAGACGCGCGGCTCGTCTTCGAGGAACACGATGTTTCCCAGGTGAAGATCGCCGTGGCATTCGCGCACCCTGCCTTCGCGTTTGCGCTGTACAAAGACCTCGCGCAGGCGCTCGTGCTCCCGTCGGCTCCAGGCCTCGACCTCGTCGAGAAGCTGCAGGTGCGCCGCCTGTATCGGAAGAGCACGAATCTGGGCAAAGTTTTGTGCGACAGAGGCCAATATCGCTTCGGGGGCGCCGTATCCATCCTTCTCGCCGGAACACTGTGTGCGGAGGTGAAACTCGGCTACCAGTGCGGCCAGGGTGTCGATATGGCGCGATATCAGCTCGCCTCGGGCAAGCACCCGGTCCGCCAGTGCCTCCTGCGGGAATTCGCGCATCCTGACCGCGTATTCGATGACATTCCCGCCCCCGCCCACCCGCGGCGCCTCGGGCGTTCCGCTGATGGGCACGACATCGAGGTAGAGCTCCGGCGCGAGCCGCGAGTTCAGTCTCAGCTCCTCGTCGCAATAGAACCGTCTTTTCTCCAGAGTCGTGAAATCGAGAAAACCGAGATCGACCGGTTTCTTGATCTTGTAGGCGAAAGTACCGGTCAGGACGACGAGCGAGATGTGTGTCTCGATGATGCGGATGGGGTGCACCGGGTGCGGATAGCACGCCGGATCGTGCAGCGCCTCAACCAGCCTGCTCTGGCTCCGAACGGGCCGGCTCTGTGCCACCGGTTCACGGATCATGGTCGACCGAGGTCAGCGCGGGCAGGTACGCGGGAATCGGCGGGATAAGCGCTCTTCGGTCGGCGCCTGCGCCGCGCTGGCGGTCGCAAACGCGGCCAGCAGCGCCACGGCAGTCTTGTTCGTTGCCATGGCCGCCCCTTTCTTCACGCCGATGCGCGATACCCCCCAATGGTAAAAATACGAAGGCCCCATAGCGTTTCAGGGTTTGCCCGGGCCCGGGCCGCGGTTGGCAGGGTGTGCCTGCTCCGGGCGCCCATGGTAGCAGTCTTGTAGGCCTGAACCGATCGTGCCGGATTGACCAGGATCAAGCTGGCCAGCGGTCGTGGTCGTATCGTTTCCTCAAGAGTAGTCGCCGCGCTGATCGGGCTGAAGAACGAGGGACGTACGGTCTGGGACTATCCGGAAGGCCGCAAGCCCGATCGGGACGCGGTAATCGACGTCGAATGCGACATCTGGATCCCGGCAGCCCGGCCCGACGTGATTCATGAGGACAACGTCCACCGTTTGCGCACGAAGCTCGTTGTGCAGGGCGCGAACATTCCATTTACGGCGGAAGCGGAGCGGATCCTGCACGAGAAAGGCGTTCTCGTCGTCCCGGATTTCATCGCCAACCCGGCGGCATGATCTGCGCAGCGATGGAATACCGCGGGGCCACGCAGACTGCGGCTTTCCAGGCAATAGAGGAAAGGATCCGCGCAAACACCGAGGCGGTGCTGGAGCGGGTGACGCAAGCCGGCATCGTTCCGCGCGCGGCCGCAGCGAACCTCGCGCTCGACGGCGTGCGTGCCGCAATGAAGATGCGGCGATTCGGCATCATGTGACGGCCGCCCCTCTGGACTCTCTGGGCTGGCCCGCTACACTTCGCTTTCTCCCATAAAGCCGCGGCGTGTCCGGACACGAGGCTGATGCTTCAGATCGACGCATCGTATGGCGAAGGCGGCGGACAATTGGTCCGCACCGCGGTTGCTTTGGCCGCCATCACCGGACAGGCGGTCCGTCTCGACAACGTCCGCATAAAACGCGGCCAGCCGGGACTGGCGCCGCAGCACCTTGCCGCGATGCGAGCCGTGGCATCCCTGTGCGACGCGAGCTGCGAAGGCCTCCAACTGCGCGCGCAGGCGTTCACTTTCGTGCCGCGTCGGCTGCGCGGCGGCGCATTCCGGTTCGACGTCGGCACCGCCGGCAGCATTACGCTTGTGCTGCAGGCGCTCTTGCCGGTGCTGTTGTGCGCCCCCGAATCGAGCCGGGTAATCGTAAGCGGCGGTACGGACGTGCGCGCAGCCCCGCCTCTCGACTACTTTCGCCACGTATTGTTGGGCCTGCTCGGCCATATGGGCGTTCAGGCGCGCTGCCGCGTGCTGCGCCGCGGCTACTATCCGCGCGGCGGCGGCGAGGTGGAGGTGTCGATCGAACCGGCGCATATGACGCGGCTCGAACTGGATGAACCGGGGCGACTTGTCTCGATCGAGGGATTCGCTCATGTCGCGAACCTTCCCCTGAGCATTGCCGAGCGGATGCGCGACGCGGCGCTCGTGCGCCTGGCGGATCTCGGCCGGCCGGCCGCGTTTGATACCGCGGCGCTTGGCGGCGCCAACGCCATCGGTACCGGGGGCGCGGTCGCGTGCTGGGCCACAACCCTGCGCACGGTGGTCGGCGCGGGCCGCATCGCCGAGCGTGGCGTGCGCGCCGAAACGTTGGGCGAAGCCGCCGGCGCAGAGTTGGCGTCCGATCTCGCTGCGCGCGTGACACTCGACATTCACGCGGCTGACCAGATCCTGATCTATATCGCCTTGGCGGGCGGGCGCTTCACCACGCGCGCAGTTTCGAGTCATGCACAAACCGCGATGTGGCTGATCGAGCGCTTCATACCGGTGCGCTTCGAGGTCGCGGAAATCCCCGGTGAAGCGTCTGTGCGGGTGACAGCCCGATGATTCCCATCCAGGATCTATTGCATCGCATCCAATGGGACTCCGAGTTCAGGAAAGCCGAATTCGTGATCAGTTATCTCGATCGCGTGTCAGGCGCTGTGGCAAGAGTGCCGTTTCGCCGCATACGTTTTCCATCCGGCGAGCACTTCGCATTTGAAGTGGTGGAAGACGATGGCGCTGTTCACGATGTTCCGCTGCACCGTGTGCGCGAGGTCTGGCGCGACGGCGTGCTCATCTGGAATCGCGAGCTGCAACCTGGTGCTCCGAACAAATGACCGCAGCGCTGGAGCAGGCATTGCGCAGGCATGTCGGGCGTCTGGCCGGAGAGATCGGCGAGCGCCATGTCTGGCGACCCGCGGCGTTGCGTGCCGCGAAAGCGTTCATACGTAACGAATGGGCGTCGCAGGGTTACGAAGTCGCGCGACAGTCGTACGTCACGTACGGTGTCGAGTCGTCCAATCTCGAAGTGACTGTCCGCGGCTGCAGCCGTGCCGCAGAGATCGTGCTGGTCGGGGCCCATTACGACACCGTGCCCGGCAGCCCGGGCGCCGACGACAACGCGAGCGGGGTTGCGACACTTATCGAGCTTGCCCGTGCGCTACGCGAGACACGCCCGGCGCGCACCATCCGGCTAGTCGCTTTCGTGAACGAGGAGCCGCCGTTTTTCTACTTTGGCGAAATGGGCAGCCAGGTCTACGCCAACGCAGCGCGAAAACGGGGCGACGACATACGTGTGATGCTGTCGCTTGAAATGCTGGGCTATTACAGCGATAGCCCAGGCAGCCAGGCGTACCCGCCTCTGTTCCGGTTCTTCTACCCGGATCGGGGCAACTTCGTCGGGTTCGTCTCCAATCTCGGATCGCGCCGCGCACTGCGCAAGGTGGTGGCTGCGTTCAAGGCAAACTCGGATTTCCCCGCCGAGCGCCTCGCAAGCCCCGGCATCGTGCCCGGCGTATCGTGGAGCGATCACCTCTCGTTCTGGCGGGCGGGCTATCCGGGAATCATGGTGACCGACACGGCCTTCTATCGCTACCCGCATTACCACGCTCCGAGTGACACACCTGAGCGACTGAACTATCCGGCCATGGCCCGTGTGGCCTCGGGTCTGCAGGGCGCAGTCGCCGCACTTGCCGGCGCTTGATGCCCGTCAAGCAACAGCAGTGCGCTGCGGACTATTCTGTGTTTATGAAGTCGCTCACGCTTGATCCAATATCGGCTCGCGAGGCAGGCACGCTGACAGGCCTATTCCTGCGCCGCTGCGGGCGCACCCCGGATGCCGAGGCCTACAAGGCTTACGATCCGGAGGCGGCACGCTGGCGCAGTTACACTTGGCGCGAGGTCGAGGCCTTGGCCGGACGTTGGCAGGCCGCGCTCGCGAGCGAGCGCCTTGCCCCGGGCGACCGGGTCGCCGTGCTCGCGCAAAACTCGTTGCAGTGGGCGTGCTTCGACATCGCGGCGCTTGGCTTGGGGCTGGTGGTGGTGCCCCTGTACACGACCGATAGCGCGGGAAACATCGCTTACATTCTCGGCGACTCGGGTGCGCGGCTGCTGCTCGTCGGCTCGGTCGCGCAATGGAATTGGCTCGCGTCACGGCATGCTGAGTTTCCCGCGCTGGAGCGCGTGCTCTGCCTCGACGGCGATGCGCCCGAGGCGGCTGCCGGCATCGAGTGGCGCGCGCTGCCGCAGTGGTTGCCGAGCGAGGCGTCGCCGCCCGCAGAGCACGTATCGCGGCCAGATGCGCTTGCCACCATCGTTTACACATCGGGCACCTCCGGCCGACCCAAAGGCGTCATGCTGTCGCATGCGAATATCCTGGCCAACGCCGAGGCAGTCCTCACCCAGGTATCGGGTTACCGCGAGGACATTTACCTGTCCTTCCTGCCGCTGTCGCACGCGTTCGAGCGCACCGTCGGCTATTACGTGCCGATGATGGCCGGCAGTTGCGTGGCGTATGCCCGTTCGGTGCAGTTGCTCCCCGAGGACCTGCTCGCGTTGCGGCCCACTTTGCTGGTGTCGGTGCCACGCATCTACGAACGCGCCTTTGCGCGCATCGCGCAGCAACTGACCAGGCGTCCGCTGTCGCGCATGCTCTTCGACCTCGCGGTAAGCGTCGGCTGGCGCAGATTTGAGGCGAGCCAGGGGCGGGCAGGGCAACCCGTGTGGTTCGCACGTGCCGCATGGTGGCTGTTGCGCCGGCTGGTCGCACGGCATGTAACCGAACGCTTCGGCGGACGGCTGCGCATCGCGGTTAGCGGCGGCGCGCCGCTCGCGGCGCGGCTTGCGCGTTGCTTCGTCGGCCTTGGCGTTCCGCTGTTGCAGGGTTACGGGCTGACCGAAGCCGCGCCTGTGGTCACCGGCAACCGCGTGGAAGACAACGTGCCGGCATCGGTGGGCCCGCCGTTACCGGGCATCGAGCTGCGGCTGGGCATGAACGATGAGTTGCTGGTGCGCGGCCCGAACGTGATGCTTGGCTATTGGCACAGGCCTGAGACTACCCGCGACGCGATCGACGCCGACGGCTGGCTGCACACCGGCGATCAGGCGCGGATCGACGCGGGTCGGGTCTACATCGTCGGCCGGCTCAAGGACATTCTGGTGCTGTCCACGGCAGAGAAAGTTGCGCCGTCCGATCTCGAACTGGCAATCTGCGAAGATCCGCTGTTCGACCAGGTCATGGTAGTGGGCGAAGGCATGCCGTATGTCGCGGCTCTGGCGGTGCTGAACGCCGAAACCTGGCGCGACTTCGCGACCTCGGTCGGTGTCGATCCGGGTAATTCGCGGTCGCTTGCCGAGCCTGTCGTGTCGAGCGCCGTGCTCAAGCGCATTGGCGAGCGGCTTGCGCCGTTTCCGGCCCACGCGCGTGCGCGCCGCGCCTGGCTCACGCTCGAGCCCTGGACGATCGAAGACGGCCTGATCACGCCGACGCTGAAGATCAAGCGGCAGGAGCTGGAAACGCGTTTTGCGCGCGAGATCGCACAGCTCTACCAGCCAAAGCCGGTTACTCGTTCGCCGGGTTGAGAGGATGCAGCCCGGCAACAGCGAATGGAGGGCGCCGTGAGTTTGACCGCAGTCAATGGTTATTGGACCGCGCGCGGTTAGCATGCATCCCTATGGATGACCACGACCGTTTGCCTCGCAAAGCGGGGATCGCTCTCATTGCCGGCGACGCGCATCCACGGCTTGCAGATGAGATCGCCCGCCTGGCCGGCGCAGTCCCGATACAGGCATCGGTGTCGGCCTTCGCGGACGGCGAAACCCGGGTCCGCATCGACGCCGACGTTCAGGATGCGGACACATACATCGTGCAGCCGACTTGCACGCCGACCAATGAGCGCCTGATGACCCTGGCGCTGATGGCCGATGCGGCGCGGGGCGCAGGCGCGGCGCGCATTACGGCGGTGCTGCCTTACTTCGGCTACGCGCGCCAGGACGTCATCAACAATCCGGGCGAGCCGCGCTCGGCCCAGTTCGCGGCCCGCTTGCTGCGCACTGCGGGCGTCGACCGCGCAGTCGTTTTGGAATTGCACTCGCCTGCGCTGGAAAGCGCGTTCGAGATCCCGCTTGTCCATCTGCGGGCCGACGAGATCATGCTACCTGCGGTGCGCGAGTGGGGAATTTCCGATCTGACGATCGTTTCTCCCGATGCCGGAGGGCTGAAGCGCGCGCAGCGCTATGCCGCCATGCTTGGAGCGCCGGTGGCGGTCGTGGCCAAGACCCGGCCGGCACCGGATGTGGCCGCTGCATTGCACGTTCTCGGCGACGTGCGCAAACGGTCCTGCCTGATCGTGGACGATATGGCAAGCACGGGACGTACGCTGGTCGGTGCAGCAGAAGCGTTGATGCAGGCGGGAGCCGGAGAGATTCATGCACTGTTCATACACGCGGTAATGGCGCCGGGCGCGCTGGAGCGCATCCGCGCCAGCCCGGTTCGGCACATCTTCACTACCGACAGCGTGCCGAGCGCGGCCGGCGCACAGCTTCAGGTCGTGTCCGTTGCCCCTCTGCTTGCCAGGGCAGTCAAACGGCTTGCGGGCAAGGAATGAATGCACACCATCGAAATAAGAAAAGGAGACATGTCGTGCTGACGCCTGAACAACTGGCAAAACTGCGGACGATGATCGACGATCGCTACGAAGCACTCTCGGCGGAGATCCACCAGGACGCAGCCCGCTCGCGAGACGAGGCCTACGGCGAACTGGCCGGGCCAGTGACCGATAGTGGCGACAAGGCGACCGCGGACCTGATTTCCGACCTCGATAACGCGGAACTCAACCGCGACCTGGGTGAGTTTCGCCAATTCGAAGCCGCACAGGAAAGGCTCGCCGATGGCGGCTACGGGCTATGTGTGGATTGCGGCGGCGAAATCGACTTCGAAAGGCTGCTCGCGCAACCTGCCGCGCTGCGCTGCCTCGACTGCCAGCGGGTTTACGAAAGAACTTTCACCCATTCTCCGGAGCCGAAGCTGTGATTGCCGAGCGAAACCGGAGAAGTAGCCGCGAAGGCACCAAGCGCATCAAGAGAGGCGAAGAGCAAACGGTAGGTGTTTGAGCCCAAAGACGTATCAAGGGTTGGGAACGCGCAAATCGCGCCTCTTTCTCCACTGCAACGCGATCCGATGATCCGCCGCCGCTTCGGTCCAGGTGCCGAAACGCCTTCCTTCGCTGTCAAGGAGCGCGCGTAGCCAGCGCGAATCGGAAGCCGAGGCGCGCTGTACGCGCAGGCGTTTCATTTGTGTGGGAACGAGTTCGAGCCGCAGCAGACGGCCGGTGTCGGCGTCGAGCGTCGGGAAGTACATCAGGCCCAGGTCGCCGCGGAACGCCTCGTAACCGCTGATTCCTTCGTAGTCGTTGATGAAATCGCCACAGCCGTAAACGACCAATCTGTCCTGAAACACCTCGACTCCCTTGGGGTGATGCGAGGAATGGCCGTGAAACAGATCCGCGCCGCCGTCGATGAGCGCATGCGCGAAGCGCACTTCATCGGCCGCAATGCCGTAACCCCAGTTGCCGCCCCAGTGGACCGACACGACCACAAGATCTCCCGGCCGCTTATGCGTCCGAACGGCCAACGCCATGCGTTGCACGGTGTACTGCTCAAGATCGGGCAGAAATGCGACACCGCCCTTCGTCCCGGTTGCAGCCCATGCCGGCGGGATACCGCTGGTCCCGGCGCCGAACGAGAAAACGATGACCCTGTGGTTATCTGACAGCGGCAGCACCGCCGGTTCCCAGGCCTCTCTCTCGCTCTTCCCGGCCCCTGAAGTCTTGATCGCCGCGGCACGCAACGTGGCAAGCGTCTCGGTCAACCCCGACATCCCCCAATCGAGCACGTGATTGTTGGCGAGCACGCAGCAATCTATTCCGGCTGCGGTCAGGCAGGTAATATTGGCGGGGTTCATGCGGTAGTTGATTCCCTTGGCCATCCGGTCCTCGCTGCAGGTCACGGCCGTTTCCAGGTTGATGATTCGCGCCTGCGGTTTGACGCGCTGGAATTCCGCGAGCGCATCGCCCCAGATGTACGAGGCGTCCACGGGCCGTGGAATCGTTCCGTTCGCCGCCTCCGCCAACTGTACGTAGCCGAGCGCGCTGTCCATGTAGGGTTCGCGGATCGCGGGGTCGCAGGGCTTCGGCAGGATCTGGTCGATACCCCGTCCCGTCATGACGTCGCCGCAAATGAACAGGGTAGTCGGATTCATTTTGCAGGACTCCGGCTCCGTCGCTCTTTCTGTTCGTGCAACTGCGCGATGCCGGCCACCACGGCTGCGACTTCGCTGTCCGCCAGCGGCGACCGACTAATGTGCACTGTCCACGCCTTCTTTGAGGCTTGTGAACAAGCGCTTTCGTGCGCTCGCACATCTTCTCAGAGTCATAGGCAACGAGTTCGACCTCTTGAAGCCTACGAGTGGTGGCATTCCGGAGTTTGATTCCAGCTCCCCGTGCACAGCGTCAACGCTCCCGACCTCGACGGCGAGCCCGGTCTTCCGGCGCACAGCTTCCCCGACTCGTTGCCAGTCGAGCTGGGCAGCAAGTGCTTGATCCCGCGCAAGACGCTCCACGTCGAGCCGCGGGTCCGGGTTTCGCTCGTAGACATCTCGGTGAACCTCCAGGAATATGCGCCCGTCGTCGAGGCGCGCAAGCAGCACAGGTTGGTAAATGAGCCATCCCGGCGTGCCGATGGAGACGCGCTGAAAGAGCCCGGCGATATCGTCGGGGTGCATTCGGATGCAGCCGTGACTCTGGAAGTGGAACACGCTGGCAGGTGCGATGGTGCTGTGGATTCCGATACCCGGAATGCTGAGCCCAATCCAGTGTTTTCCGAGCGGGTTCTCGGGACCTGGCGGCACGCAGCTCGTGACCGCCTTGCGCTCGCGTAACATCTCCTCCCGGATTGATTTCGGAACGTTCCACACCTTGTCTGATTGCAACGACGTGACCGTGAATCGCCCGACCGGAGTCGGCCAATCGGGTCGACCGAGCCCGACTGGAAAATGGCGGGCGAGCGCGCCCGCCTCGAAGTAGAAGAGCAGGCGTTGCGGTATATTTATCAGTATCCCTTGTTCCATTCTCTGCGGCACGATGTGGCGATTGTCCAGCCGGAGAACCGACCCTGGGGTCAAGGGCGCCTCATACGGGATGCCGTTCGATTCCGCAATGAGCCTAGCGGCGATCCCGAAGCGGGCACCGATCTTGATCAAGTAATCGCCGGGCTGCACGACGTAGTCGAATTCCCCACCGGCGAGCTGGTCTGCCGGCGCAGGCTGCTGTTCCGAAGCGTGCGTCGGCCCGCCAAGCAGCGCGGCTGCCACTACAGCAGCGAGCACGGTCGTCCGCATCGCAAGCCTTGCGCTGCGCAAAGCACCGGCCGTCCTGTCGGCTTCGCCCACACGTGCTGTCCTGAGTCGTCCCCCTGGGAAAAGCATCGTGCGGCAGAGCGCGTGGCACAGGTTTGATCCCCGTCAATATCCGCGGGGTGATCGAGTGGGCAGAATGCAAGTTGCTCAACAGCGGCAAGAAACCGGAAGGAGGTTGCACCATGCCAAGCTACGTCATGGTCACTCGGGTGTCGCCGGAGATCGTGCGCTCCCCGCAGACGCTCGAGGAACTGGAGAAGAAAGCGATGGACAAGGTCAGGGCGCATTGTCCGAACGTGAAATGGCTGCATAGCTACGCAATCCTTGGGCCTTACGACTATCTCGACATTTTCGAAGCCCCGGACAACGAGACTGCGGCAAAAGTCTCGACTTTGATACGGGCCCATGGGCGGGCGCATTCTGAAATATGGGTGGCAACCGACTGGCAGCGCTTCAAGCAGATGCTGCGCGGGCTCGGTCCCGAGCCTGCTGCCGGCAGGCTGCCCTGAGGGCGAAATGGCTGAGTTGCCCGAGGCGGCTGAGCAGCCTGTGCATATGTTCCGGACCGGGTCTCACCGTGACGATCAGGTTCGAGCCCTACATGGGCACTAAAATGAGGTAAGTAGATTTTGCGAACATCGGCGCTGGGCGTGCGCCTGACGAGCGGTCTTCGCATGCCGCAGCAGTAACACCACGGCTCATAACGAACTGTCGATCAACGGCGAGTAGAGGCCCGATGCCAGCGGGCGAATCTTGCTGGCGCAGACGGTGGGCTTCCCCGTGGCATGACGAAGCACCTTGAACGATGGCCCGCGGAGCCGGGCATGAAAATGCGCGTGCACGCCCCGAAAGTTGCGAGTCGCGCAAATTTTTGGAGGAAAGGATCATGTTCAATTCTCCCCTGCATCACTGTCCCGTGTGCCGGCAGTACGTTGCCGTGGACCAGAGCCGGCGCGAATGCGCGCGCGAGCATGGCTGCTTACCGCAGGAGCCTTGTCCGTTGGCGCACCTGTTCTCTGTCCCCGATCCCGGAGTAAGTGAGCCATCCGAAAGGGCGAACGAGGCGCCGACGTCCACGACTGGTACCGAGGCAACGACGTCCAAACGGTGAAGGGCCGTCAGTTTGTCAATCATCGGCGATGCTTCGTTGCCCCGCCCTGCTTCAGCACGATCCCGGTCAACCCACCGGCGATGAGGGCGGTGACATCGATGAGGATGGCTGGCAGCGCGATACCGCCCGGCGAGGCCAGGTATAGCGGAGCCCAGACCGGATCGAATTTCTGCTTGTACCGCCGCAGGCCGTCGAAGTTGTAGAAGTGTTCCCCATGCCGGTACACGAAGGCGCCAAAGCGATGCCACAAGGGTGGGTCGGCACGCCTGTCCAGGCCCGATAGGGGCGCCATGCCGAAATTGAACCATCGATAACCCTCCTGTCGGCCCCAAAGCAACAGCTCCGTGAAGAGAAAATCCATGGTTCCGTTGGGCGCATCCGGAAGATGACGCATGAGGTCAACCGACAGTTCTTCTTTGCCAGCGCCGAGCCAGAGGTTGGCGAACGCGATGATTTCGTCGTCCTTGCGCACCACGGCGAGCGGGAAGTATGTCAGGTACTTCGCATCGAACGAGGCATTCGAAAAGCCCTTCTCACGCGTGGCTTTCCGGGCCAGCCATGCATCGGACACGTGCGCGAGCGCGGGCAACACCGTTGACACGCCCTCGCGCGGCAGAATTTCGAAGCGGCAGCCGCCGCGCGCGAGCTTCGCCCGCGAGTGTCTCAGATCCTTGTGTGCAGGCCCGTCGAGCGAGAAGCGCGTGAGATCGACGCGCGCCTCCTCGCCCAGTTGCGTGAGCGCAAGACCAAGGTCGACGTACAGGCCGAGATGCTCGGGCCGCACCTCGAAAAAGACGCACCAGCCATCGAATCGATCGCACAGATCGCGGAACTGCCACAGCAGCTCGCGCGCTTCGTCCTCGGGACCGATCGGATCGCCCATAGCGATCCAGCTCCGTCCCGTTCGGCCGTACATCATGAAGGCGTTTCCGGGCCTGCTGAAGAGCAGCGCCTTGTCGCCGCGGAACACGAGATTTGCATAGGTCCGCACCGATCGCTCGACGATCGGCCGCACGCGCTCGATGTCGGCTGCGCCGGGTGGTGCCGGACCCGGGCGCATGGGGCGAAGCAACTGTCCTGTGGTGAACAGCACTGCTAAGCCGATCGCGCCGACCGCTGCCCGCAATGAGCGCGACGCTTCCGCCTGCAATGCAAACCGCCACCAGGGTTCGGCCGAATAAGCAGGATGCGTGTGGGCAAAGACGGCAAGCCACGCCGATCCCGCCAGCACGATCGCGATCGATGCGATCCAACTCCACTTGAACGGCTCCCCGAGAAACGATGCCTTGCGATAGAAATGCCTGCGGAACGGCAGTAGTAGCGCGAAGGTCGTGCCGAGAACGATCGCCTCTTCGTAGTCCCACCCCTTTGCCAGCGACAACGCGCTACCGGTAGCCAGCAGAGCGAGCGCGACGAGATAGGCAGCATCGAGGCGACGCTGTATTCCGTGTGCCAGCAGGAGGAGGGCGGCGCCCACCAGACTCGCGACAAAGTGCGAGGTCTCGATGACCGGCAATGCCACGATCCTGTGCAGCCAGGCCAAGCGGCCCGCTGCGGCAGGCAGGGCGCCGGAAAAGAGCAGCACCGCGCCGGAGACGAAAATCGCCGCCGCCAGAATTTGAGGCACGACGGCGCTGATCCATCGGCCCTGCCGTTCGAGGAAGCCGCGAAGCCTCGGTACGTGTTGCCGGCTCTCGCGCACGCCGACCCATGCCGCGGCTATGTCGCCGTAGTGATAGTCACGCAGCGACTCGTGCAGCGCCCAGAGCGCGAGTCCAAAGAACGCGACGGCTGCGAGCCATGCGGCGATTCGCCGTTCCGTCATCATGTCACGGCAATAGAAACGAAAATGGTCGGAATCACCGGACGGAATTTGGATTCAGTTGCTGATCTGCTGATGTAACCGCGTAATGCTGTCCACAACCTGCGCCACTTCGTTGTCGGCAAGCGGTGGGCGGCAATGCACGCGGTTCCAGGCGAGAAGCAGCTCCAACGCGACCTGCGGATCGACGCCTTGCCGCAGCAGATGACCCGCGAGCGAGGCCAGAGTGCTGTTGCGGCTGCCCTCGTCAACCCCTTCGTGCACCAACTGTCTCCAGTGCGCAAGCGGGTGCCCAGCGCGAGCGCCCGAGGGGCGCACGAAGCGCAGCAACCATGGCGGAAGTGCTGCGAGTTCCATTTCCTGCGGCGAGCGTGGCGGGACCCACTGGTAGCGCCGGCCGCTCGGATGCACGGAAGGCGGTGCGACGACGCAGCCGCCATCGCCGCGAAAGTCGATTCCTGGCGCGATCCCGACGCGGTTGTGCACGGCGCCGCCGGGGTGCACGAAATACAGATGCCGCCCGCCGCCGCCGGTCTTCGCTTCGACGGTATCCGGCAGGTTCCCGTGTTCCAGTTCGAGCATGGCTAGACTGTGGGAGCCGCCGTGCTGAGCATCGACGTCGAGCACGACCAGATTCGATAGCGCTCCGGTAACCACCCCTAGGCTCGGTTTGCGCGGGCCTGCGAACCATGCGTCGATTTCTTTCCCTGTCGCCAGTCGGGATTGGTACTTGAGCCAAGGCACGATCGGGCGCTTGCCCCGCGCCTCGACCGGTATCACCGACCAGCCGCGAGCGAGCAAGGCGAACGCCGCCGAACGCATATCGCTCGTGTTGTCCTGTGGATTGCGGGCCATGACGCCGAGTCAGCTGTTGTCCGAGGCAAGGGATGCCGGTGCCGCGAGCGATGACCTCCCCGCGCGGCTCACGCCCCTGCGCGTGGAGATCCTCCTTCATCGAACTAGGTCCTTGGGTGATGGTTGGATTCGCGCCGCTGCCGTACCCGGCACCGCACTACCCTCTCCCATTGCAAAATTCTCGGCCAAAAGGACAATGGGTGCTTGACGCAGGTCAATCGCGCATCGGCCTGCGCCGCCATTGCCAGCGACCCCGCATGTCCCGCAATCCTCCCCATGAGGTGTTTGATTTCCATCAAACCGGTCCTGCCTCGTCGGCGTAGATTCTTTTGCTGGTCCGCCGGCATCGTGGCATGTGCTTAGCCAGTAAGGCTCGCAATGATGACGGTCAATGGATATGGAAAAAGGGGGGGTGCCGAAATGCGTTTTCTGAACGTTGCTGTGCTTGCGGCGTTGGCAATGAGCGGGTTATTGAGCCGGCCCCAGTTGGCGTCTGCGGATGGCGATGCCGCCCAGGGGAGGAAGGTGTACCAGCGTTGGTGCATCGGATGCCATGGCGACAAGGAAACGGTCCAAAGCGTCGGCCCTTCCCTGGTAGGCCTCCTCGGTCGCAGGGCGGGAACCGTGGGGGGTTCGCCGTATTCGCGAAACCTGTACGAAGCCGGCATTGTGTGGGACGAGAAATCGCTGCAACGCTATCTCGCTTCTCCCACGGATGCGGTGCACGGGACGATCATGCCGATAGGCGTGCACGATACGCAGGAGCGGGACGACATCGTTGCCTATCTGAAGACTCTGCAATGAAGGGTCAGGATTGAGGCAGCGCGATCGAATGGAGGGAACAACATCATGGCAATCAGGGCATCGACCAACAGCGCTGCGCATGTCAGTGCGGAACTGCGCGACGCCATCACGGCTCTCCTGAGCAACCG
>JBGQGT010000009.1:0-15402 GCA_041497595.1 Gammaproteobacteria bacterium | reverse complement strand
ACGCCGGCATCGGATTCAGGCGCTCCTCCTGCGCCAGCTTCCACGCCGCCAGCACTTCGTGCCACAACAGCGCCGCGAACAGGAAGCCGGGGGACACCGGCTTGTCGTCGCGGATGCGCTCGTCGGTCCGCTGCAGCGCCAGCATCACGAAGCGCTCGCCCATCGGTTGCTCGAGGATCACGTCGAGCATCGGCAGCAGACCGTGATGCAGGCCCTCGTGGCGAAGCTGCAGAAGGCAGGCCGTGGCGTGGCCGGAGAACAGCAGCTTCATCATTTCCTCGAACAGCCTCGAGGAGGGTACGTTGGCGAGCAAGGGCGCCAGTTTCTTGATCGGCTCGCGGGTCTTGGCTTCGATCTTCAGACCGAGCTTGGCGGCAAGCCGCACCGCGCGCAGCAGGCGCACCGGATCCTCGCGGTAGCGCTGTTCCGGATCGCCGATCATCCGCAGCCGCCGGGCCTTGAGGTCGTCCAGGCCGCCGCAGAAGTCGTGAATCTCTTCGCTGGTCGGATCGTAGAACAGCGCGTTGATGGTGAAGTCGCGGCGGGTGGCATCCTCTTCCTGGGTGCCGAACACGTTGTCGCGCAGGATGCGCCCGTGTTCGTCCGACACCTGTTCGTCAGGGTCGTTGCCCTGCCTGGCGCGGAAGGTGGAAACCTCCACCGTGTCATTGCCGAACATGACGTGCACCAGCCGGAAACGCCGGCCGATGATGCGCGAGCGCCGGAACGCGCTGCGAACCTGTTCGGGCGTGGCGCTGGTGGCGACGTCGAAATCCTTGGGCTTGAGCCCGAGCAGCAGGTCGCGCACCGCGCCGCCGACGACGTAGGCGGCGAAGTCTTTTTCCTGCAAGGTGCTGATGACCCGGCGTGCGCTGGAACTGATACTGTCGCGGGAAACGCCGTGTTTGCTGCGCGGGACGACCTGCGGCTCTGCGGAGTGTGATGACCGGCCGGAGAACACCCGGCGAAGCAGTTTCCGAATCATCAGGTATCGGGGGAAGTTGGTACTGCGTAAAAGCGGCGATTATACATGCGGCATGTGCCTTTAAGACCGGCGCGGCAGGAACAGCCGGTCACGCCCCGTCTCCACCGCATCGAGCGGGAAACCGTGCGGATAGCGCCCGAGCAGCACGAAGTCGCGCACGCTGCCCCAGAATTCGTGCGTCTCTTCCTGCAGCAGCGTGGACTTGCCATTGCCATTGCGGCCGAGCCCCGCCCACACCTGCCCCGGGCGGAACTCCAGCGTCAGCCGTTCGAGCAGCGTGCGCCCGGGATACCCCAGCGACGGCCGTTCAGCGCGCAGCATTGCCCCCGCCCGCGGCGGTTACCGGAGGCTGATGACGCGCCAGTCGTGCTTGATCGCGTGTTCCTTGAGGGTTTCGTCGGGATCCACCGCGACCGGGTGGCTGACGATCGAAAGCAGCGGCAGATCGTTGAGCGAGTCGCTGTAAAACCAGGTCTCCTCGAGCGCATCCCAGGAAATGCCGTGCTCGGCCATCCAGCTCATGAGCCTGGTTACCTTGCCTTCACGGAAGGACGGCGTTCCGTTCACCCTGCCGGTAAACTCGCCATCCACTTCCTCCGGTTCGGTGGCAATCAGGTTCTCGATGCCGAACTCGCGCGCAATCGGCCAGGTAACGAAACTGTTGGTCGCGGTGATGATGGCGCGCGCGTCCTCGTTGTGGCTCTCCACCAGATCGCGCGCTTTCCGGGTGATGATCGGGACGATCTTTTCCCGCATGAACTCGACGTGCCACTCGTCGAGCTGCTTTCTCGGGTGGCGCGAGAGCGGCTTGAGCTGGAAATCGAGAAACTCGTGGATGTCGAGCGTGCCGGCCTTGTAAGCCTCGTAGAAGTTGCGGTTGCGCGCCTCGCGTACCTCGCCGTCGAGCGCGCCTTTCTCGATGAGAAACTGCGCCCACTCGAAGTCGCTGTCGCCGGCCAGGAGGGTGTTGTCGAGATCAAACAATGCGAGTCGCATGGTCTTCGTGCGCGGGCGTATTGTGACTCCGACATAACCTGAAGGTTAGTCGGCGCCGAACAAAGCCGCTTCGCGTCGTGTTTTGGTTACCGCATAACGTTAGCTTTGCGAACATTAGCCTCCACCCAAACAAGCTGCTTGGCAGCGTGTTTTCCAGATCAAACAATGCGAGTCGCATGGGGGAATTGCGGAAGAGTTCGGAGGTTCGTGAAGAAGCGCTGAAAGTATAGCTCAAAAGCCCGTGCAGACCGAAATTCCCGACCCGTTCACCGGTCAGATTCCGGGCGGCGGATTTCCATTGCCGTCACCCTCCGATTGCAGCAGTTCGCGCAGCAGCGGCAAGGTGATCGGTCGCTTTGTTTCCAGCGAGTAGCGGTCCAGCGCGTCCAGCACCGTCATCAGGGAGGGCAGATCGCGCTTCAGGTGGCGCAGCAGATACTCGACGATTTCGTCGCGAAGATCGAAGGCGCGGGCGGCCGCGTGGCGCTTGAGCGCAACGCGCTTGTAGTCGTCGGAGAGCGCATGCACCTGGAACACCAGCCCCCATCCGAGCCGTGTCAGCAGGTCCGCCCTGAGTTGCAGACGCGCCGGCGCCACGTTGCCGGCCGCGAGCACGGCGCCCTGGCATTCGCGCAACGCGTTATACAGATGAAAAAACTCGATCTGAGCCTGCGCGTCCAGTTTCTCGACGTCGTCCACCGCCAGCATGCGCACGCCCGAATCCCCTGCCGGCAATGGCTCGCCCGCCGCAACGTATCGGGCAATGATTCCCCGCGAGGAAGCTGCCGCCACGGCAGCCTGCAGCAAATGCGATCGGCCGCAACCGCGCTCTCCCCAGAGGTAAACGAAATGCTCGGCGGAGTGGCCCGTGGCAAGCGACTGCAATTCGGAAACGGCCTCGACATTCCGCCCGGGGAAAAAGTTATCGAACGCCGGCGCCGGGGATGGGGCCAGTCCGAGAGCCAGCTGCCTCATCAGGATTTATAGAGTTCGCTGGCCAGATACTGCGCGCGCAGATGCCGCAAGCCCACCAACAAGGCCGCACTCGCAGGCAACGCCAGCACCGCGGTGAAGAAGCCGATAAGCGCCGCCCCGCCGGTTGTGAGCTTTGGCAGCAGCGCCTTGAGAACATCGTCGCCGGCACGCAAACTGTCGGCCAGCGCCTGCTTCACATGCTCGAGGTCGAGATGCAGCTCCACGCCGGTTCTCCTGGAAAGCCAAGGGAGAAAGCGTTCGCGCACCCATTCGAGGTGGTCCGGGACGTTCTGCAGAAAGGCCGCAAACTGTCTTTCCACCATCGGCGCCACGATCAGCACCAGCAACGAAAGGCCGAGCAGCAGCAGGACCAGCACGATTGAAGCCGCGAACCAGCGCGCCATTCTCTTCGCCAACCGATCCACCAGCGGCAGCCATACATAGGCCAGCATCGCGGCGAACAGAAACGGGCTAAGGATCGGTGCGACCAGATACAGGAGAAGCCCGGCGACTACCGCAGCAACCAGGTACCACACAAAACGCACACGGAAGATGCTGTTCATTTGGAGTAAAATTCGCGGCGCGCCAGGCATGGTAATGAATCACTTATGGCAATGAGTCCGGGCACCGCATTGGCCCTGAATTTCGATCGCCACTCTATCCCGAAGAACCCGGCAGCTCAACTTGAAGACCGACCGACCCTCCTCTGCTTCGCTTTCCTATCGTGACGCCGGCGTGGATATCGATGCCGGCGACCAGCTGGTCGAGAACATCAAACCCTTCGCAAGGCGCACGCTCAGAGACGGCGTGCTCGCCGGCATCGGCGGCTTCGGCGCGCTGTTCGAGGTACCGAAGGGATACCGGGAACCGGTGCTGGTATCCGGCACCGACGGCGTCGGGACCAAGCTCAAGTTGGCATTTCACCTGAATCGCCACGACACCATCGGCATCGACTTGGTGGCGATGAGCGTCAACGACATCCTGGTGCAGGGTGCCGAGCCGCTTTTCTTCCTCGACTACTTCGCCTGCGGCAAGCTTGCGGTGGATACCGCAACGCAAGTGGTAAAGGGCATCGCTGCCGGTTGCGAACAGGCCGGTTGCGCGTTGATCGGCGGGGAGACGGCGGAAATGCCGGGGATGTACCCGGCCGGCGAATACGACCTCGCCGGCTTCGCGGTCGGCGTGGTCGAGAAGTCGGGGATCATCGATGGTGCCGGCATTGTTGCGGGCGACGTGGTTCTCGGGCTTGCCAGCAGCGGGGCGCACGCCAACGGTTACTCGCTTGTGCGAAAGATCCTTCAAACTTCCGGCGCGGATCTGTCATCCGATTTCGACGGCAGGACGTTGGGAGAAGCGTTGCTGGCACCGACGCGCATATACGTGCGGCCGGTGCTCGCGGCGATGCGCGCGGTGCGCATCAAGGGTCTTGCGCACATCACCGGCGGCGGTCTGGTGGAGAACGTGCCGCGCGTGCTGCCGTCGAACGTAAAGGCGGTGCTGGCGAAGAGCGCGTGGCCGCGGCCGCAACTGTTCGAATGGCTGCAACGAAACGGCAATGTCGCCGAGGCGGAAATGCACCGTGTGTTCAATTGCGGCATCGGCATGGTGGCGATCGTTGCCGCAGAGGATGCCGGCCGGGCGCAGCAAGCGCTCGAGCGCGAAGGAGAAAGCGTCTTCCGTATCGGCGAGATCCGCTCCCGCGCGGGCGACGAACCGCAGACGGTGGTGCTGTAGAAACACAGGATGAAACGCATCGTTATCCTGATTTCGGGCCGCGGCAGCAACCTGCAGTCGATCCTGGAAGCAAAACTCGACGCACAGATTGCCGCGGTGATCAGCAACAACCCTGCGGCAAGGGGCATCGACATCGCACGCAGCTTCGGCGTGGACACTGCGGTGATCGATCACCGGGCGTTCCCGGATCGCGCGAGTTTCGATGCCGCGCTCGCCGACAAAGCAGATTCGTACCGTCCCGACCTGCTGGTGCTGGCGGGATTCTTGCGCATTCTTACCGAGGGTTTCATCAAGCGCTTTGGCAGCCCGATCATGAATATCCATCCATCCCTGCTTCCGGCTTTTCCGGGCGTGGACACGCACCGGCGCGCGTTGCAGGAAGGCGTCAGAATTCACGGCTGCACGGTCCACTTCGTCACCCCCGAGCTCGACCATGGTCCGATCATCGTGCAGGCCGCGGTGCCGGTGCTGCCCGGCGATGACGAGGGACGCCTCGCTGCGCGCGTGCTCGAGCAGGAACACCGCATCTATCCCCAGGCAATCCGCTGGTTTCTCGACGGCAAGCTCAAGCTGGAAGGCAACCGCGTCACGGTGAGCGCGGGCCGCAGCGCCCCGGACGCAATGGTCTGCCCCTGAGAGCGATGAAATACGTCACTTTACTGGTTCTCCTCCTGCTGGCAGGCCCGCTGGCGGCCGCGCAGCCGCCGCAAAAGGTGCAAATCGACTTTGCAGTGACTTCCGGCTCGATGCAACTGGGCGAGGGCCACGATTTTCTCGAACACGACGGCAGAAAGTACTCCGTGGTCAGCGAGACCAAGACGGTTGGGGTGGCCGCGCTTTTCTACAAAATCAACATCCGACGCGAAAGCCGGGGTTCGCTCACGGCCAGCGGGATACGGCCGCTGCGATTCGAGGAGAACAATAGCCGCAAGCCCAGGCGTGCCGCCGATTTCGACTGGGATGCCGGGCAGGTCAAGCTCACCGACGGCGAGAAGATTGAAACCGTGCCGCTGAGCGCCAACACCTTCGACCCTACCAGCCTGCCCTACGTTTTCGCATTCGCGCAGTCGAACCAGGAAAGCATGAAGGTAGTTGTCGCCGACGGCAGGCGTCTGACCGACTACGAGTACAGGATCATCGGCAAGGAGACGCTCAAGACCCCGCTCGGCGAACTGGAAACTCTGCACTTCCAGAAAGTGCGGGAAGCCGACGACAAGCGTGGGCTCGAATTCTGGCTTTCGGTGGACCGCCACTTTCTTCCTGTCAAGATTCGCTACGTCGAAAAGAACGGCACCATGGTGGATTCCACCGTCACCAGCATCACTTACCACTAGATGCAACCCACGGCGGCATTGATCAAGGTGGCCACTGCCGCCGTGGATCTGGTGCTGCCTCTGGCTCACCCGGCCGATGCGATCCTGCGCAATTTTTTCAGCGTCAATCGCGAACTCGGCAGCCACGACCGCGCTTTCGTCGCTGAAACGGTTTTCACCGTGCTTCGCCACAAGCGCCTGCTCGAGAGCTTGATTGCGCACCCCACCCCGCGCAAGCTGGTGTTGGGGTCGTTGCTCAAACTGCAGGGCTACAGCCTCGGTCAACTCGAACCCCTGCTCAAGGCTGAAGATCGTGACTGGACGGTTCAACTGAAGTCCGCCGATGTCGAATCGCTGCCTCCGGCAGTCAGGCTGAGCCTCCCCGACTGGCTGTACGAGCGTCTTGTCGCCGAGTATTCGGAGCAGGAAGCGGTCGCCTTCGGCCGCGCCATGCTCAAGTCCGCACCGCTGGACCTGCGGGTCAATACGCTGCTGGCGGATCGGGACCAGGTGCTCGAGGAACTCCGCGCCAGCGGATTCGCTGCCGAGCCGACGCGCTGGTCTCCGATCGGAATCCGGCTTGCCGGCAAACCCGCGATCAACCGCCACCCTTCGTTCACCCGCGGAGCGGTCGAGGTCCAGGACGAGGGCAGCCAGTTGCTCGGATACCTGGTGGCGCCAAAGCGGCGCGAAATGGTGGTGGATTTCTGTGCCGGTGCGGGCGGCAAGACCCTCATGATGGGCGCGCTGATGCAGTCGGCGGGGCGTCTGTACGCACTCGACGTTTCAGAGAAGCGGCTCAACAATCTCAAACCGAGGCTCAAGCGTTCCGGACTTTCCAACGTGCACCCGCAACTGATCCAGGGGGAGAATGACATCAAAGTGAAGCGCCTCGCCGGCAAGATCGATCGAGTGCTGGTCGATGCGCCCTGCAGCGGGCTCGGCACGCTGCGGCGCAATCCCGACCTCAAATGGCGCCAGTCGCCCGAGGCGGTGGTGGAACTCAGCGCCAAGCAGCGCGCGATCCTGAATGGCGCGGCGACCCTGCTCAAACCCGGCGGGCGCCTGGTTTACGCGACCTGCAGTGTGCTGCCGGAGGAGAACCAGGCCATCATCGAGCAGTTCCTCGGCACCCATGAGGACTTCCAAGTGGTGAGCTGCCAGGAGATTCTGGACGAGCAGCGGATCGCGCTCGAAAGCGGCGTGTTTCTGGAACTGCGTCCGCAACGGCACGACACCGACGCGTTCTTCGCCGCGGTTCTGGAGCGGCGTCCTCGCCCGATATGAAGCGCGCGCGTCCAGGCCGGCTTTTCGGACTTCTGCTTGTGCTCCTGGTTCTGGCACAGCCGGCCCGCGGTTTTGAAGCATCGGACGTTGTTCCCGGGACCGGCACCATCGAGTATGCCTTCACCCCGGGCGATGATGCCGCGGGGCTGATCGTGCGCGCTATCGATGGCGCACGTTTCCAGATTCTGGTGCAGGCGTTCAGCTTCACGCACGCCGGGATTGCCGGCGCGCTGATTCACGCTGAACGCCGCGGTGTGGAGGTGAAGGTCATCGCCGATGCGGAGCAGATCGACCTCATCGATCACAACGTGATTCCGCAGCTGGTCGAAGCTGGGATACCCGTATTCACCGACGCGGAGCATGCGGCCGCCCACAACAAGGTCATGGTGATAGACGCCGGCGCGAAAGCATCGGTGCTGATCACCGGCAGCTTCAATTTCACCCACGCCGCCCAGTTCCGCAACGCCGAGAATCTGCTGGTGTTTCGCGGAAATCATGAACTCACGCGCGCCTACCTGGACAACTGGATGCGCCACCTCAAGCACTCGACCCGGTTTCGCCGCGGCAACGGGAAGTGACGTAGAATCCCGCCGTCCTGGGTGACCGTGATGAAGAATCAGTCCGAAATCAGTCGTCTGCTGACCGGTCTTTTCGAGGACCTGCAGCAAGGAGTGATCCTCTGGCAGGTCGTCGTCATCACATTATCGCTGCTTGCCGCCTGGCATCTCGCCCGCAGGTTGCGCATAGGACTGCTCCCCGCAGCCGGTGCCGACCTCGAAGGCACCCAGAGAATCAGCGTCGGCGGGATGAACCGTGAGGTCTTCCCGGTAACCGCGCTGCTGATCCTTCTGGCCGGCCGCTGGATACTCCACTACTTCCAGCCGGTGCACCTGCTCAATATCGCGAGTCCGCTGGTGCTGGCGATGGTGATCATTCGCGGCGTGGTCTACCTGCTCAGGCACACGTTCAATCCCGGCGGAGCCCTGCGCTCCTGGGAAATGGGGGTGACCTGGATGGTCTGGCTGGGGGTGGCGCTTTACCTGACCGGGATGCTTCCGGAGATCGGCAGGTTCCTCGAGGACACGTCCTTCCGCGTCGGCAGTCAGCGTGTCTCTCTTGCGATGGTGCTCACCGCGCTGCTGACGGTCGTGCTCACGCTGCTCGCCGCGCTCTGGATCGGGCGCATGATCGAGACGCGGATCATGACCTTGCAACACCTCGAGATCAACCTGCGATTCGCGTTCGCCAAGATCATCCGCAGTGTCCTGGTGGTCACCGCGGTGCTCATTGCGCTGCCGATAGTCGGCATCGACATCACGGTGTTGTCGCTGTTCGGCGGGGCGGTGGGCGTGGGCATCGGCTTCGGTCTGCAGAAAGTCGCAGCCAACTACATCAGCGGTTTCACCATCCTGCTCGACCGCTCGGTGAGCCCCGGCGATCTGGTCACGATCGAAGGTTTCTACGGCGAGGTGACCAAACTCACCTCGCGCTGCATCGTGGTGCGCGGCCAGGACGGCACCGAGGCGATCATTCCAAACGAGAAGGTGATCACCTCGACGGTGATCAATCATTCCTACTCCAACCGCCGGGTGCTGATGCGCATCCCGGTCCAGATCAGCTACAGCAGCAACCTCGAAACTGCAATGAAGCTGATGCTGGAAGCTGCCCGCTCCCATGCGCGGGTGCTGAAGGAGCCCGCGCCGGCGGCTCTGCTCACCTCTTTCGCAGACGACGGTATCAAGCTGGAACTCATGGCCTGGATCGAGGACCCGGAGCGCGGAAAATTGAACCTTCAGTCGGATCTGAACCTGGCGCTCTACAAGAGCTTTGCCGCCAACGGAATCGACATCCCCTTCCCGCAGCGTGACGTCCGTATCGTCGGGACGGTTCAAACCACTGTCCGATCAACTCAAGAACCGGTCAAATAGCCGCATTTTCGCTGCGTATCGGCGAAATTGCACGGATGTTTCTGCCTGATCTCCATTCACCCCGGCTGTTTCCGACAGTGACGTTACAAATTGAGGCTTGCAGGCTGCAAGGTTTACTGTAGAATCTTACCTTATCTTCATGATTTATAGAGGTTAACTGCATGAATCTGAACAGGTTTACGGACCTGCCCAGCTGGGCTGGCGGATTTATCGACCTTCCCTGGTGGGGTTACATGGTCGTGGCGCTCGTTTTCACCCACATCACCATCGCGTCGGTAACCATCTATCTGCACCGGCACTCGGCGCATCGTGCACTCGACCTGCACCCTGCTGTCGCACATTTTTTCCGCCTATGGTTGTGGCTGACCACCGGCATGTCCACCAAGGCGTGGACCGCAATTCACCGGAAGCACCATGCCAAGTGCGAAACCGAGGAAGATCCCCATAGTCCGCAAGTGCTTACTCTCAAGAAGGTTCTGCTTGAGGGCGGCGAGCTGTATCGGAAGGAAGCGAAAAACCAGGACACTTTGGACAAGTACGGGCACGGTACCCCGGAAGACTGGATCGAGCGTAACGTCTATTCCGCCATCGACAAAGGCGGGGTGGGGCTGATGCTGGTCGTCAACATCCTGCTGTTCGGACCGATCGGACTGACGATCTGGGCGGTGCAGATGCTTTGGATTCCGGTCACCGCCGCAGGCGTGATCAACGGTGTCGGGCACTACTACGGCTACCGCAACTTCCAGGTGGAAGACGCCAGCACCAACATCGTGCCCTGGGGCATCCTGATCGGCGGCGAGGAATTGCATAACAATCACCATGCTTATGCGTCGTCCGCGCGGCTGTCCAACAAGTGGTACGAGTTCGACATCGGCTGGCTATACATCCGCCTCATGGAGATCGTTGGTCTGGCCGAGGTCAAGAAACTCGCCCCTCCCGTGAAGATCGCCACCGGCAAGGCCAGGTGCGACCTGCAGACCCTGCAGGCAGTGATCACCCATCGTTACGACGTGTTGGCGCGCTTCACCCGCCTGGTGAAGGCCACCTGCGCCGAGGAACTGCGCAAACTTCGCGAGCGCAGGCCTGGCCATGCCATTGATCTGCAGAGCGTCAAGCGCTGGCTGCATCTCGACGCCAAGCTGGTTCCGGCCAAGGAGAAGGCCGAACTGGAAGAAGTGCTGAAGACCAGCAAGGTTCTCGACACCGTTTACACGATGCGCCAGGAACTGGTCATGGTCTGGCAACGCTCAACCGCGACCAAGGAACAGTTGCTGTCTCAACTCGAGGACTGGTGCCGTCGCGCGGAAAGAAGCGGTATCGCACCGCTACGCGAGTTCTCCCTGACGCTGCGTTGTTACGCGTAAGGATCGACGGACGAAAAAAAGCCCGCGCAAGCGGGCTTTTTTTATTCCTGCAACGAACGGCAGGCTACTTGAGCTTCGTTTCCTTGTAGAGGACGTGTTTGCGTGCCACCGGATCGAATTTCTTCAATTCTAGTTTGTCCGGCGTGGTGCGTTTGTTCTTGGTGGTGGTGTAGAAGTGTCCGGTGCCCGCGGACGATTCAAGTTTGATCTTCTCTCGCATGTCTTCTTCCCGCCTGCCTCAGATTTTGTTGCCGCGCGCGCGCATTTCCGCCAGCACCACGTCGATACCCTTCTTGTCGATGGTGCGCAGGCCCGCCTGGCTCAAGCGCAGGCTCACCCAGCGATTCTCGCTCTCGACCCAGAGGCGGCGATACTGCAGGTTGGGCAGGAAGCGACGCTTGGTCTTGTTGTTGGCGTGGGACACATGGTTCCCGCCCATCGGCTTCTTGCCGGTGACTTCACAAACTCTCGCCATGATGGCTTCTCCAGCTTTGTTTCCGGGTGAAGCTGCCGAGGACAGCTCCGCTAAATTCTAAAGAGCGCGCTTTATAGCACATTTCCGGCAACCTCCTCAACCTCCGGAGAGAGTCGCCTGCTAGAGCAGCCCGCGTTCGGAGAAGGACAATGCCGCGCCGCGCCCGATGATGAAATGGTCGAGCACCCGGACATCCACCAGAGCCAGAGCCTGCTTCAGTGCCTGGGTCAGGGTTTCGTCTGCGTGACTGGGCTCCGCCACGCCGGACGGGTGGTTGTGCGCAAAGATCACGCCGGCCGCATTGTGATGCAGCGCCCGCCTCACCACCTCGCGGGGAAAGACGCTGGTCTGGGTCAGCGTACCGGAGAACAACTCCTCGACCTCGATGACCCGGTTCTGGGCATCGAGAAACAGGCCCACGAAGACTTCCACCGGCCGATTCTGAAGTTGCAGCCGCAGAAAATCGCGCACTGCCTTGGGCGAACTGAGGTTGATTCCGGCCTTCATGTCCTCGGCCAGCGCACGCCGCGCCATTTCGATCGCGGCCTGCAACTGCACATACTTGGCGTCTCCCAGACCGGGAACGGAACAGAAGCCCTCTCGGCTAATCGCGACCAATTCTCCCAACGAGCCAAATCTGGCAAGCAGTTCGCGCGCGAGGTCGACCGCGCTCTTGCCCTTCACCCCCGTGCGCAAGAAGATGGCGAGCAGTTCGGCGTCGGAAAGGCCGCCCGGCCCCTTGGCCAGCAACTTCTCCCGCGGTCTGTCGTCTTCCGGCCAGTCGGTGATCGCCATTTACCGCTCCGTCAGCACTTTTGTATTTACCAACAACAGTTTACACTGCCGATCCGGAAAGTCCGGTAGGCTATGGAAATGACCGAACTCGGCAATAAGCGGATCCTCCTGGGGATCACCGGTGGCATCGCCGCCTACAAGTCGGCGGAACTGGTGCGCGAACTACAGCGCCAGGGCGCTGACGTGCAAGTCATCATGACCGAATCGGCGTGCCGGTTCGTTACCCCGGTGACGATGCAGGCGCTGTCAGGCAAGCAGGTGTTCACCGATATGTGGGACAGCCGGGTGCCAAACGGCATGCCGCATATCGAGTTGTCGCGCGACCGCGACATCATCGTGGTCGCTCCCGCGACCGCCGGCTTCATCGCCAAGCTGGTGCACGGCGCCGCAAACGACTTGTTGTCCACGCTCTGCCTGGCGCGCGAGTGCCCGCTGATGGTGGCGCCGGCGATGAATCGGCAGATGTGGGAAAACCCCGCCACCCAGCGCAACATCGCGCAGCTGCATCGGGACGGCATCGTCGTGCTCGGCCCCGAATCCGGCGACCAGGCCTGCGGGGAAACGGGGATGGGGCGCATGCTCGAACCGGCGGAACTGGCCCGCTCGATCGCCGCATGGTTCCAACCCAAGCTGCTTGCCGGCACGCAAGTGCTGATCACCGCCGGACCGACCTTCGAACCAATCGACCCGGTGCGAGGCATCACCAACCGCAGTTCGGGAAAAATGGGCTATGCCGTTGCGCGCGCGGCACTGGAGGCAGGCGCACAGGTCACGCTGATCTCGGGCCCGGTATCGCTCGAGGCACCGTCATCGGCGCAACTGGTCCGCGTCGAGACGGCGCGGCAGATGCTCGACGCCGTAAACGCGCATGTCGGCACCTGCGACATCTTCGTCGGTGCTGCCGCAGTGGCCGACTATCACGTCGGCAATCGCAAACAGCAGAAGATCAAGAAAGATGGCGGAGTCCCGACGCTGGAGCTTGTGCCCAATCCGGATATCATCGAAGCGGTTGCCCGGCGTCCCAACCCTCCGTTTTGCGTCGGCTTCGCCGCCGAAAGCGAAAAGCTTGAGCAGAACGCGGAAGCCAAGCGCCGCCGCAAGAAGCTGCCGTTGCTCGCGGCAAATCTTGCACAGGCTGCGATCGGCGCCGACGACAACGAACTGGTCTTGTTCGACGACGATGGCGTTCACCGGCTGGCGCGCGCATCGAAACTCGAGCTGGCGCGCGCCCTGATCCGTCATATCGCCAAACTTTACCGCCCACGCAAAACCCCCGTTACGGCTTAGGCTTCCCGCCACAACAACAAGAAGGTTTCATGCGCACCATCGACGTCAGGGTTCTCGACGCGCGCCTGCGCGATCAGCTTCCCGCTTACGCAACCGGCGGATCCGCCGGGCTCGACCTGCGCGCCTGCATCGACGCGCCGGTCGAGTTCAAGCCGGGGCAGACCGAGTTGATCCCCTCGGGCCTGGCGATCCATCTGGATGACCCGGGACTCGCCGCGGTGGTGCTGCCGCGCTCCGGACTCGGCCACAGACACGGCATCGTGCTCGGCAATCTGGTCGGCCTGATCGATTCCGACTATCAGGGCCAGATTTTCGTCTCGGTGTGGAATCGTGGATCGAGTATCTTCACTCTCAACCCGATGGAGCGCATCGCACAACTGGTTGTGGTACCGGTGGTGCAGGTGGGCTTCAACGTCGTGGAACAGTTCGCAGAAAGCGCGCGCGGAGCCGGGGGCTTCGGCAGTACCGGCAAGCACTGACCGGGCTGGAACTTCCGCAAGAAAAAAGCCGGCTTGCGCCGGCTTTTCCTTTCCTGGCAAACGGCAACCGCGTGCCGCATTGCTCCCGGTCAATTCGTGGTCGGGAACACCGGCAGATCGTTGCCCTTGTTCAACTTCGGATCGGGAATCTCCCCCGCCGCAATGCGGCGCTTCTCCTCCCAGCGCAGGAACGTGATCACACTGAGAATTTCTTCCTGGGACATGGTCGTTCCGAAGGCTCCCATCGTGCCTCCCAGCGACCTGGGAACGCCGACCGCGACCGTGACGTAAATCTCGGAGTTGGTGTTACCGGTGTACTTGAAGATACCGCAGCTCACGCACGGGCCCTTGCCGCCGTGGCCATCGCCGCCGTGACAGAACGAGCAGCGCTGCGCGAACTTGGCCCTGCCCTGCTGCACGATCTCCAAGTTGTTGGTCGGCACTTCCATATCGTTTTCACTGGCCTTGTGCTGTGCCGCCGCGGGTTGAACTGCGGTCCCCAGACCAAGCGCGAGCGCCACAGCAGCCAACGCTGCCCACCGCCCGGGAAACAACTTGAGTTTCGAACCAACCATATCAAACAAACTTCCCTGAAAATTGCTTAGGAAAACGGCGGGTAAAACGGCACGCCGTAGCTCTCGACGATCTGCTTCATCCTGCCGTTGGAAAGCAGTTCTGCAACGCCGTCGTTGATAAACTCCATCAGCGCCTTGTCCTGTTTGCGCACCACGAAATTCAGGTTCCAGCGCTGTTCGGCTTCCGGCACGTAACCTTCGACCATGCGGAACTTGACATTCGGATACTCGCGATGCGCCACGGCAATCGCAGTGGCCCATACCAGGCTCGCGTCGAGTTCGCCTTTGGCCATACTTTCCATGATACGGCGGTTGTCCAGGAACAGGTCCCTGGGTATCCCGTTGGTAAACAGGTAGTCGTCGATCGGCGTGGACATGGGAACGCCGACCTTGATGTTTGCCTTCTTCAGTTCGGAAATGCTCTTCATGCCCTCTGCCTTGCCCTGCACCACCAGCACGTAGCCCAGGCCCAGGTAGGGTTTGGTGAAGGCGAGTTGCCCCATGAGCATATCATCGTCGCCGTCGCCGCTGTCGGAAAGCCCGAGAAACACGTCACAGCGCTTCTTCAGGATCGAATTGCGGAAGGCACGGGACGTGCCACCGCGCGTGCCGGTGTCCGCCCAAACCATTTCCAAGCGCATGCCGCCGCGTTTGGCGATCTCGCGCATGATCTCGATGTCGAAACCCGGTGGCTCGCTGTTTTGCGCCGCGTAGGGGAAATTGTAGGGATCGGCACAGGCAATCAGCTTACCCTTGGCTTTGGAGCGTTCGAGGGTGTCGGCAATTTCGTCGGGATCGGCCACCTGTGCACGGGCCGCGACTGCGGCCAGGATCAACAGCAGGGCGAGCCCTGATAGTGTCAGCAACTTACGCACTTTGAACTCCTTGATAGTCTGTCAGCTCGTTCCCCTTTGTCATCGCGTCAACGCTCTCAAGGCTTTGTCGGTTTACCCCCAAGTCGGGGCGCAACGGTCTTTGCCGTTTCGCAACAAAAAATAAGGGAGGGCAGTTCCTTTGCCCCCCCTTAGTAATGCTGTCAGTGCAAATTCCTGGTTCGGCGCTTCCTGCTCAATGCTACTCGACAGTGAACACCATCAGGCCGCCGCCCTTCTGATTTTTCTTGAGATACTCACCGTAGAACAGGGGCCAGATGCCGCCGCCGCCTGCACCGTACACAATAGCAACGTACTGCTTGCCATTTTGCGCGGT